>CAYYPB010000521.1:0-2225 GCA_964473405.1 uncultured Planctomycetaceae bacterium | reverse complement strand
TCGTGGCCGTCGCGACGCAAGGCCACGCCCAACCCGCAGCCCTGTTTCAAGACACGAAGCCACCGGCGATCGACCAGGAGGACGGTCTCCAAGCCCCCAACGACCAGGATGCCGCGCGATGGCTGAAACGCGCCGCCGAGGCCGCCGACCGCGAAGACTGGAAGCTCGCCGCCGACACGCTCGAACGTGTCATCAACCAACATGGCGAACGAACGGTCTCGCTCGACAACGGTCTGCACTATGCCTCGGCGACCAGCCTCGCCCAGGATCAGATCGCGACCTGGCCCGCTGACGGGCTGGCGGCCTATCGCGCCCTCTACGACCCGGAGGCCGCCCGGCTTCTGCGACAGGCCCGCCAGGAATACGACCTCGACGCCCTGCGAGAGATCGCACGCAAGTACCCCCTCACAACCCAGGGCCCCGAGGCCATCGACCTCCTGACCGGCTGGCTGATCGACCGCCGCCAGTCGAGCGAAGCGATCGATTGGCTGAGTCGTCTTTCACGATTGCCACGTGGAGGCGGCATTCCCGGATGGCGCGTGCTGCAGAAGCGAACCCTCGCACACACCGTCTCCGGCCAGTACGCCCTGGCGACATCGACCCTTGTCGAGATGCGGCAGATCATCGCGGCGGGCAAGGCCAACATTCCTGACGACTTGCCCGCACGCATCGAAACGCTCGAACGTTACTGTGAGGCCGCCAAGCTGATCGCTCCGCCGAGCGCGGCCGATCGCGAGACCGCCGTCTGGCCCCATCGGCTGGGGCCCGCATCCGGTCGGGGGCAGATGCCCGGAATCCATCCTGTCATGCGGCGTGAACAGACCTGGACCGCCGTCCTGCCCGGTGCCGAGCAGTTGCCGACGCGGAAGGTGCAATCCCTGATCCGTCGCCGAGGGCGACCGCCCGTCTGGCAGGCCGTTTCGGATGGCCGGCGCTTGTTTGTAACGTGTCCGTCGGGGCTCATCGCTCGGGACTTGGCAACGTTCGACTTTCTCTGGCAGGCGTTTCCGAAGTATCGCCCCCGCAGCGCCACGATCGAACGACACCGCTTCGTGGTCCAAATGGGGGGCTTCGGCGGTGCGGAAACGCCCGCCAGCGGGTTGGACGCGCTGTCCACACAGACGCTGTATCACGAGTATCTCGGTGCCGTCTCCACGGCATTTGGACTCGTCTTCGTCATCGAGCAGCACGGAACGGCCGGCGAGCAGAGACCGACGCTGCAAGGCGCCGTGCCGTTCAACGACCGACTTGCCGCCGAGAGCCTGGCGGAGCCCAACGCGCTGCGCGCCTACGAGACAGCCACGGGCCGGGTCGTTTGGGGAAAGGGTCGAGGCGGCCCAGAAACCGGGGGCCTGACGCACGCGCATTTCTGCGGCGTTCCCGTCCCTGTTGGCGAGCGGCTCATCGTACCCTACCTGCATGGGGCCGACCTCTACCTTGCGGTGCTGAAGCCCGACGGCACACTTCTCCGCGAAGTACTCGTCGGTACGGGCCGGCCGGGTATGGTCCCGATGAACGGCACGCTCCAGCCCGTCGCTTGCGGCGGAACGCTCTACGTCCAGACCGGTGCCGGATTGATTGTCGCACTCAACGCGTATGACCTCTCGCTGCGTTGGCTGACGCGCTACCATCGCGCCTGCCCGAACCCTCGCGGCGACAGGCGCTCTCGCCCTTGGATGATGGGGGGCGGCGTGCTGCCGCAGGCGGACGAATGGCTCAGTTCCCCGCCCGTCTTATCCCGCGGCAAGGTGATCCTGGCCCCGCACGATGCCGACGACATCTTCGCGTTCGACCAGGAGACCGGCGAGCAGATCTGGTCCGCCGCCCGCGACGGACATCGGTACATCGTCGGTGCCGATGCCGAGCGCGTCATCGTCGCAGGCGAGCGCGTCGAAGCGTTGGACCTGAACACGGGCATCGTCCGATGGGCGTACGGCAAGCACCCGCCGACGGGCCGACCGGCACTGTGCGACCAACACGTTCTCGTCCCGACGACGGGGGGACTCGTCCGTCTCGATGTGGCGACCGGCGACCCGATCGAGGCGATCCTGCCTACCGACATACCGTTGGGCAACCTGCTGGCACTGGACGGCTCGCTGTACAGCCTGGAAGCCAAACAGATCACCAAGTACCCCGACCCCGAGAAGTCCAAGGCACTCGCCCAGGCGCGACTCGCCCGCGACCCCGAGGATGTCGGCGCGTTGATCCGGCTGGCCTGGCTCGCG
>CAYYPB010000520.1:0-2236 GCA_964473405.1 uncultured Planctomycetaceae bacterium | reverse complement strand
ATGGACCCGTCTTGCCCGGGGTCTCACCGGCGGGACGCCGGTGCCACAGGGGCGCGTGCATCAGTCGCGAATGACGATCTGGCGGTTGTAAGCAGCGATAATGTCGCCGCGACCGAGCGTGGCGACGATCCGGCGGTCGTCCTTTTCGGCGACGACGACCAACTCGGATTGGGCGGATTGGGCGAGGTTGTTGAGGGCCGAGAGGAGCGAGTCGTCGGGGTGGATCGTCGTGGCGGGGCTCTCGATATCGCGGGCGATGATCAGATCGGCGACGCCTTCCTCGGTGATGATCCGCCGGATGTCGGCGGTATTGATCACGCCGGTGAGGAGGTTCTCGGCATCAACGGTCGGGAAACAGGCCTGCGATGAAGTCGTGTAGTGCTTGAGCAGATCGCGGAACCCCATGTCGCCGTTGATGAGGACCAGATCATCCTCATCGTGCGGGGCGATGGCCTCGCCGACGGTGATTCGACGGAGGAGCGCGCCGGCCATGTTGCCGGCCTTGCTCGGCGCGTCGAGGCGGGAGGCGAGCTGCCTCTCGTAGAGCGTGAACCGCCGACAGAGGATATACGAAACGATACAGACAAGCATCGAAGGCACGAGTAAGTGGTAGTTGCCCGTCATCTCGCTGACCATGATAATCGTAGAGACGGGTGTATTGGCCGCTCCGGCGAAGAAGCCCGCCATGCCGACGAGGGCGAACGAGCCGGGCTGTATGTCCCAGCCGGACGCCGAGAGAATCTGCTCGCAGATGAGGCCGGTCGCGCCGCCGAGCGCGCCGCCGATGACGACGGCGGGACCAAAGACGCCGCCGCTGCCGCCGCTGCCGATGGACAGTGCGGTCGTGAGGATTTTGGCCATCGCGATGAGCAGGAGCAGCAGTGCGGGCGCCGTCATGAAGCCCAGCCCGCTGGGCATGAGCGATTGGAATCCCTCGAACGACGGCAGCGCGGTGACCGTGTTGTCGAAGCACATCTGGACGACGCCGTAGCCGGCGCCGAGGGCCTCGGGCAGGAAGAACCCTATGATGCCGACGAGCAGGCCGCCGATGGCCGGCTTGAAGTGGTTGGGAATCTTGGCGAGCCGAGGTCCAAACGCGATGCCGCGAACGCCATAGAACGTCCGAACGTAGAGCATGGCCCCGAGTGCCGAAACGACCGCGAGGACGCAGTAAGGGGCGAGCATTCCAACCTGATTGAACACGTAGTCGGGCGTCTTGAAGAGCGGGTGGAACCCGAACAGCCAACCGAAGACGCTGTAGGCGACGATCGAGGAGATGAACGAGGGCACGAGGACTTCGTGTTCGAAGTCGGGGTCGCGATAGAGTACTTCGGTGACGAACAGCGCACCGGCGAGGGGGGCGTGAAAGATGGCACCGATGCCGGCGGCCATTCCGGCGGCCATCAGGACGCGGCGTTCGTGCGGCGGCACATTGAGCCAGCGTCCCAGCTGCGAGCCGAACCCGGAGCCGATCTGGGCGATGGGGCCCTCGCGTCCGCCCGATCCGCCGGCGCCGATCGTGATCATGGCGGTGATGGCCTTGATGAACGGCACGCGCGTGCGGACAGCGCCGTCCTTGAAGTGGTAGGCCTCGATGGCGGCGTCGGTTCCGTGTCCCTCGGCCTCGGGGGCGAAGGTGAAGATGATCCAGCCGCTGATGAGCCCACCGAGAGCCGGGAGAATCAGCAGCATCCACCGGACGATCGAGTTCCCCTCAAACAGATTCCCGAATTGAAGAAACGAGAGCGGTTCTTCGTAGCCCGCGCCGGAGGGTTCGTAGCCGGCCAAGTATCCCATGCAGAACGATGTGCCCCCCTCGAGCATGACGAAGAAGATGGCGGCACCCCCGCCGGCCACGAGGCCGATCACCACGCAGAGGGCCACGAGCTTGGCGAGATTGCGGATAGCAGCGTCCGGCGTGGGTTGGTCAGTGTCGTTTGCGGTCATGGTTGATGCTGCCACGAGAACTTGTGGAACCCTGCTCAAGCGGTGCCCCACGAGGAGGATCATTTCGGATGGTCTTGGTGCGAGATTGTATCACGCGGCAGTACAGCGGGCATCGTACCACGGTCGCGGCATTTTCGCACGACTGGCTTCGCACTGGATCGAGGCGGGGCCCTCGGCCGCGCAGCCCCGCGACAGGGCAAGAAGACGAGAATGCGACGGCCCTGGGGGACATCCCTAATATGGCAGCGCTACCTTCTGCCGACGAGCCGCGGGCTTCAGCCCGCGCGGT
>CAYYPB010000519.1:0-2253 GCA_964473405.1 uncultured Planctomycetaceae bacterium | reverse complement strand
TGCGATACTTCTTGGCGATCGAAACGACGAGGCGCAGATTGCCGCCGGAGAGCTTTCGCTTGGCGTCCTCATACTCTACATAGATGCGGCGAATCGCCGTCACGCGCCCCCGAAGCATCTCGGGGCTCTCGAGGACGAGGTCCTGGAAGCCGGCCAACTCGTCGCGCATCGCTTCGAGTTCCTCGGCAGGCAGCGTGGCCAAGGTCCGGCGATCCGACAGCATCCGTTCGATTTCGGTCATCTTGGTGGACTGGGCCTGGAGCTTCCGCATCATCGGCGTGATGCGGCTCGTCCGCAGGGCCAACTCCTCGAAGAGCCGCACGGCCTTGCGCCGGCGCGAGTTGATCCGCCGCCACGTCGCTTCTCGCTCGGCGTCGGTGTGGGCGGACTCCTCCAGGCTGAACCAGTCTTCCTGGTTGAGCTCCATGAGCTTGCGGGCCGTGGCGAGGTTGCCCGGCAGACGCTGGAGGACGGTCTGCTTCGCTTGGTTCTCGCCACTGGAGATCTTCATCGTGCGGTCGAACGGGAGCATCCCGTCGTTGACGGCTTGAAGAATCTCCGCGGCGGCGAGGAGGCTGCAATCCGACTCCAAGACCTTGCGTCGGAAGGCCATCCGCGTCAGCTCGATCTTCTTGGCCAAGGCGATTTCTTCGGATCGCTTCAACAGCGGAATCTCGCCCATCTGCGTCAAATACATGCGCACCGGGTCGTCGATCCGCCGGCTGGGCGCCTCGATCGGTGCTTCTTCCTCGACGGCCACGGCCGTGTTCGGATTGAAGTCCTTCTTGTGAGCGGCCGAGTCCTCAACGATCGTGGCCTTGCGCGCATCGGCCTCGTCGACCATGTCGATGCCCGACTCGTCCAGGCGATGTAGGATCGCCTCGAGGCGATCGGGCAACACGGCCTCGTCCGGGAGGGCGTCGTTCAACTCCTCCCACGTGAGGAAACCGCGCTGGCGACCCTTTTCGATCAGGTCTCGCACGCCGGACTCGATGGGGTCCGTGATCTCCTCTTCACGCTTGCGTCCTTGAGCCACGGGCTTCTTGCTTGTCACTTGCGTCATGCTTTGCGACTCCAATACTCATTCGTCCCGCTAGTCCGGGACATCCTCATGCGTCTTCGTTCGTAAGGGAGGGCGTCCTCGCCCCGCCGCATGTGTCAACCATACGGCACCCGCGTCCCTGGGGCACCGGCATCCCTGTGCCACCGGCGTCCCGCCGGTGGGATCACAGGCGAGGCGCCTGTGCCAACATCTATGAAACAACTTCCATCGCTGATCGCGTAAGATGGCGCCCGTTGTTTAAGGGGCCGCCAAATGCTTGCGCGCCGCAAAGTGATTTGTTTTCCGGGCGACCGCGCCATCGCTGATCGCTCGAGCCTGCATTCGGTCTTTTTCATCGCCGCCCCCCAGCGACTCGTCTCCGCCGGAATCTCCTGACTGCTGTTCAACGTCTTGACTGCTGCGGCCTTTCTTCAGACCGGCCGTCATGGACTCGATTTCCTGCTGCTCTCGGATCGTCCGAAGGCATCGCAGCGCACCCTGAACGGTTTCCTCAAAATTGCCCCGACGGGCCCCGACCATGTGCAGGTCGGTGATTCGGCTCGCCGTCGCCGCGGTCTCAAACCGACCGATCAACGCCGCCAGCTTGAAACCACCCTCCTCGGAGGCCATCTCGGAAACGACTCGGCCAATGGCCTTCAACTCGTCATCCGCCAGCCAGGCCAGGTCGAAATCGGGCTCGATCGCGTCCCAACAGCCGGGATCGTTGACCAAGACCTCCAGCAACTGCTGCATCGCGGCCGCCGCCGCCTTGCGAGGCTGCCAAGCTGTCTTCACCTGAGATGACGTTCGCTCCACATCTCGCGGACCTGCGCCGCTTTCGCGACGGGCAATGATCCGCAGTTGTCGCCGGACCTCGTCACTGGAGAGGCCCACGAGTTTCCCGACCTGATTGAGAACCAACCCCCGTTGGATAGGATCACACGTTCCAAATTCCGCAGACTTGGCCAAGAGCGACAGAAAGTCCTCGACGGCCCGCCGGCGATCCGGCCCCGTCGAAGCATTCTGATAACGGCGACCAACCTGCTTCCACTTGAATTCTAGCGCGTCGGAGGCCGAGGTCAAAACCGCCGAAAAAGCCTCCGCTCCTTGTGCCAAAAGCATATCGGCGGGGTCTTTACCTTTTTGGACGTGTGTAAGTAGCACGATGAGACTCTACCTCCGAAGACTCCGCAGAGACGTCGCCGGCCGTA
>CAYYPB010000518.1:0-2260 GCA_964473405.1 uncultured Planctomycetaceae bacterium | reverse complement strand
TAGAGGTATCGAATCGTTCCAACGGTCAACAGATTCCGTGGGAGTCGTCATCGCTCACTGGAGACTTCTTCTTCAATCCATCTAAACAGACCGCTCAACCAGTGGTGCCCGAAGGGCCGGACCGTGAAGCGCTGTTCTGGGAGAGCATCAAGGACAGCCGAAAATCCGCAGACTTCAGAGCTTATCTCGCCCAGTTCCCGAATGGGTTCTTCGCAACCCTCGCGCGGAATCGGGTAGCCGAACTGCGTCGGACCGGCACCAAAACGAAGGGTCCGGTAGATCCGGTACCTGTGCCCCCCGAGACGGCGGCGTTCGACCCGGGACGCCTGCGGTTCATCCCCGGTGAGTACGCCCCGCGCCAGCTTGCCGCTACCGGCGTTTGCGGACAGGTGAGGCTCGGCAAGATGCAGGCCGGCGAGGACGTCATCGAAGGCATCTGGAATCATCCCCAGGCGAGCGGCACGGTGACCATGCGCCAGGAGGACGGCATCGTCGGCGTGCAACTTCGCGGCGACCGGATCTCCGGCAAGGAAGGCACCGTGCAGATTCGCGAGGGTTCGCTGTTCGTGCGAATCAAGGTGCAGCATCCCCGCGGCAACTGTACGATCGCCTACTACGTCGACGCTATCGTCGCGCGGTGAGTGTGTTCCATTCGCGGGCCGGCGACCCGTCGATCGGCGGTCGCGACACATATGGATTCGTCCGCCCTCCGGCCTGGTAGAGCAGCTCCGCTTCCTCGTAGCGGCCCTACGCTCGATAGAGCCACGCTATCGCGAGCGCCATCGAATCTCATCGCGGACAGGTGATGCACGACGCCGGCGATGCCGTTCTCGCCAGGTTCAATGCCGTGGTGGACGCGCTTTCTTGCGCTGTCGCTATTCAGGGAGAACTCAAGACACGCAATGCGACCCGGCCCGACGAGCGATGAGTGGAGTTCCGTATCGGCGTCAATTCCTCAGCCTCGTACGACCATAAAGCGAGGTGATGTCTACGTGCTTGGGGCAGCGGCCAACTCGCAAGACTGGCCGGACCATTGGGTTCAAGGACTTCGCGAGGCAGGGCTGCCCGAATAGCAGCCGCCTCGAGTCCATCCCTGCTCCAGCGAATTCGCGCCCCTCAGTCGGAAGGCAGGCCGTCGCTGACCGGGCCGTGGCGCAGCAGTGGGCTGTCGTCGGCGAAGCCCTCATAGCGCGGCAAGTTGTCGGCGACGTCGAACCACGAGATGCGCTCGGGGTCGAAGGAATGGCCGGTCGGCACCAGCACATCCGGATTGTCGAAAGTGCTGATGTGAAATTCGACGATCGGCCCCGGATCGCCACCGTCGCCCTCCCAGGTAAGCGGCGTCCCACACTTGCCGCAAAACGCGCGGCCCACGCCCGGCGATGACTCGTAGATCTTGCGCTCGTCGCCGCTGAACTTGACCTGATCGGCCCGGAATCCCGCCAGGGTGACCACCGCCGCGCCGTTGTGTTTACGGCAGCTTCGGCAATGGCAGTGGTTGACCCCGAAAGACTTGCCCGTGGTCTCGTAACGCACGGCGCCGCACATGCAGCCCCCGGTCATCTTCGTGTCGTCGCCCATTTCGTCCTCCATAAGGTGCGCTATCCAGTGTAAACAGGTGTTCGCCACTCGCCATGCGCTGCGCCGGCCGTGCCCGTGACGGCGAAGTACGCTTGTTGCAGTTTCTTGACGACGGGCCCGATGTTTCCATCGCCCACGGCCAGCTTGTCGATGCTGGTGATCGGCGTCACCTCCCATGCCGTACCGCAGTAGAACGCCTCGTCGGCGGCGATCAGCTCGCTGCGGTCGATGTCGCGACTCTCGATCTCGACGCCGCACATCTCGGGCAGGATCTCGAGCAGGGTCTGGCGGGTGATGCTCTCCAGGATGTCACTCGTGACCGTGGGCGTGATGGCGCGCCCGTCACGGACCATGAAGAAGCACATGCTGGGCCCCTCGGAGACCTTGCCGCGCGAATTGAGCAGGATGGCGGTGTCGTAGCCGTCCACTTGTGCCTGCAGCGCGGCGAGACGCCCGTTCTGGTAGTTGGCATTGCACTTGATCCGCATCGGCATGGCGGTGTCCGCCACGCGTTGCCAGGAACTCACCTGCGCCGAGCACCCGTTCTCGATCAACGGCCGCCCGGGCCACGGGCCCGCCGTGATCGCGACCCCCACCGGACCGGTGGTGGCCGGCCCGCCGAACCCGTTCACGAACACGGTGCTCACCACGTGGATGTTCTCGCGCAGCTCGTTGGCCC
>CAYYPB010000517.1:0-2283 GCA_964473405.1 uncultured Planctomycetaceae bacterium | reverse complement strand
CCGTCGCTCTGAGCGACGACCCCATGCAAGACACCATGTCGCACGCGTGCAACGGTTCGCAATAGCCAAGTGTGTACCAGCCGATGTCGTTGCAGTAGACCGTCTTTCTGCCGAAGACCTTGTTCGCCATCAGGTAGCTCGTGCGATGCGGGCAGCCGGAGCAGAGCACGGGCGGCCGCTGTGGCAGATCGGGAATAGACGCGGCCTGCCGCTGCTTCGGGGCGAGCTTCGCGTACTTGCGAACGGCGTCTTCGACGATGTCGGGCGAATACTCGAACTCCAAGGGAAGGTGGCCCGTGTGCTTGCCGAGTACGGGCATCGAACGGCCGGCGCGAAACGCCGCGAGACTGACCCACTCCTCGACGAACGGCGTTAGTTCCTCGACGACGAGCACGGAATCGACCGACTTGAGAAAGCTGCGCAGCACATCCTCTGGAATGGGATACGCCCCGATCTTTTGTAGGGTGACGGCTTCGGTGAGGCCGAGATCGCGGATGACCTGCTCGGCGTAGGCATAGGCCACGCCGCTGGCGACGATGCCCAGGCGACCATCGCCGGTTCGCGGGTAGAAGTCGGACGCGGCCAGCAGGGTCTCGGCGAGGCGAAACCGCTCGGACAGCTCCGTCCTCATGCGGCGCGCGTTGTGGGGGATCGGCGTATACCTCGGCGGGTTCTTCTCGAAGGCGATGTCGTTTCGCTTCTCCGGCATCGGACCGTAGGTGATCATGCCGCTCGTATGACAGACGCGTGTGGTCGGCCGCATGATGACGGGCAGCCGCGTCGCCTCGGAGAACCCAAATGCCCATCGCGTCATGTCGATCGCGTCGGCCGGCGTGGCCGGGTCGAAGACGGGATAGTAGAGGAACTTGGCGTAGTGCCGCTGATCCTGCTCGTTGGGGCTCGTGATGAGCGACGGGTCGCCGGCGGTGACGATGACCATGCCGCCCTCGACGCCAATGTAGGGCATCGTCGAGGCCGGGTCGTTGGCGTAGCTGAGGCCCAGATGCTTCATGCTGCACAGCGATCGGGCCCCCGCCAGGCTCGCGGCGAAGGCGATCTCGACGCTGATCTTCTCGTTGATCGAGTATTCGAAGAGGACCTCGGCGTCCTTCGAGATATGGGCGAAGGCGTCGCCGACTTCGGAAGACGGCGTGCCAGGATAGCAGGAGACAAACTGAACCCCGGCCTCCAAGGCCCCACGGACGATGCCCAGATTGCCAAGCAGCAGACCGCGCGCACCCGGCTTAGCGTGCAGAAGTTGTTCGTTGACTGTCACGGGTGCTACCCCATCAGCGCGATCGCCCGAATCCGGTTCAATACGAACAGAGTAGTGTAAGCTTGGCCTGACGGCACGACAAGCACGCTTCGCAACGCGCGGCCTTGCGCTGATCGGCTGGTGGCCCTACACTGGTTGATGAAGGCAGCCTCCCGCCTGATCTCAGCTTGGATGGTACGCATGGATCGGTTTCAGCTCATCTCGGACATGACACCTGCCGGCGACCAGCCCGGTGCGGTCGAGCGACTGGTCGACGGCTTCTCGCGGGGCGATCGGCAGGCTCAGACGTTGCTCGGCGTCACCGGCTCGGGCAAGACCTTCACCGTGGCCAACGTCGTCGCCCAACTCCATCGGCCGACGCTCGTGATCTCTCACAACAAGACGCTCGCGGCACAGCTCTACGAGGAGTTCAAGGAGCTGTTTCCGAACAACGCCGTCGAGTATTTCGTCAGCTACTACGACTACTACCAGCCGGAGGCCTACATCCCGGCTCGCGATATCTACATCGAGAAAGACGCCTCTCGCAACGACGATCTCGACCGTCTGCGATTGGCCGCAACCAGTGCCGTGGTCTCTCGCCGCGACACGCTGATTGTCGCCAGCGTCTCCTGCATCTTCGGCCTCGGCTCGCCTGACGAGTACAAGGCCAGCGTGATCGACCTTCGCGTCGGGATGGAGTTCGAACGCGATGCGCTACTCCGCAAGTTCGTCGAGCTGCAATACGACCGCAACGACGTCGATCTGAAACGGGCAACCTTCCGCGTGCGGGGCGATGTCGTCGAGCTCTATCCCGCGCACGAGGAGTTCGCCTATCGCATCGAGCTGTTCGGCGACGAGATAGAGAAGCTCGCCACGATCAATCCGCTGACCGGCGCGACGCTGGAGAGCAACGAGCAACTCTACGTTTATCCGGCGGTCCACTATGTCATGCCTGCCGATCGCGTCGCGCAGGCCGTTGCGGGCATCTGTGAGGTGGTCGCGCTGCTACTCCACATCTATCCGTACTT
>CAYYPB010000516.1:0-2285 GCA_964473405.1 uncultured Planctomycetaceae bacterium | reverse complement strand
CGCCCGCGTGCGCCGCCGCTAGCGGAGCCCGCCGCCCCGATCTGGGTTCCCCCGGCCCGCTCGCCGCTTGTCGCGCACCAGCCACTCGCTAAGGGCGATCGCCCCGACCGACACGGTCAACGACGCCACTACGAGCGGCCAAATCGAAGCGTCAGAAGCGGACTCGAGCTTGCTGTAGATCGCCAGGGGGATCGTCTGCGTCCGGCCCGGCGTATTCGTCGCAGCCACCATCACGGCCCCAAACTCACCCATCGACCTCGCCCAGAACAGAACCGCCCCGCCGACAATCCCTTTCCAACAAACCGGCAGCGTTACCGTGAAGAAGATTCGCATCCGCGAACTGCCCAGCGTCGCCGCCACCGCCAACAGGCGTGCATCCATGGCCTCGACCGACGCCCGGACCGTACGCACGAGCAGCGGCATGGCCACAGCGCCCGACGCAACGACGGCGGCGAGCCACGTGAACGCGATGGGACTGCCCGCCGCTTGCAGGCCTTTCAATAGGAACAAGCCCGTCACCACCGGCGGCAGCACGAGCGGGATCATCACCACCGTCTGAACGACCGTTCGCCCGGTGGACCGGTTGCGTGCGAGCCAGACGCCCAGTGCGACGCCGAGCGGAAGGAAGAGAAGCGTCGCCGCAAACGAAACCAGCAACGAGAGACGAATAGCATAGAGGTCGTTCGACGAGAACATGGATGCCTCAGCCCTATGGAGTGCCGCGGGGGTCGATTCCGCCGTGAAACCGTGGGCTCGCCAGCGGTCCGCCGCGTCGCTCGAACTCGCAAACGCCAGAAACTCGGTGGCCAAGCCAGGCTGCGAGGAGGCATCGCATACCGCGCCCTGGTAGATGATCGGATCATGTTCGCCGTCGCCGAAGCGGTGGACCACCGAGAGGCGGTCCGCCAGTGCCGCCGCATCGGTGGCGTAGACGATTCCCACACCGGCTCCATAGCTCGCGATGTACCGTGCGGCCAAGCGTACGTTGTCGGCATAGACCACGCGCGTTTCGATCTGCTGCCAAAGGCCCAGGTGCTTCAACGCCGCGACGGCGTACCTCCCGGCCGGCGCGTGCTCGGGGTTCGCGAGGACGATCCGCCCGAAGGACTCATCCAGAAACCTGCCGGCGTCGGACCAGGGCGGCCAATCGGCGTCGGCCACGACGACCACGATCTCATTGCGTCCCAACGATGTTCGCGAGCCCTCGGTCAGAAGATTGGCTCGATCGAGCCGGTCGAGATAGGCGATGTCCGCCGGAATGAAGACATCGCATGGAGCGCCATGCTGGATCTGCCCGCAGAGCTTGCCGCTGGAGCCCTGACTGATCGTGACGGTGACATGCGCCTTGGCCTCGAACCGATCCGCGATGTCCCGCGCCACGTCGGCGACGCTCGATGCCGCATACAGCGTGAGCCGTCGCGCCGCGGCATCACTGCTGCGATCGCAGGACGCTGTGCAGACGCCGACCACAACGACGACGAATGCCGCGCGGCAGGCGAATTCAAGCCTACTCGCGCCGCGCGTCCGCCGGAACACCACGGACGTCTCGCGTCGACGCGCGCGAGCGCGAACGCCGCGACCCGGTCCACTCGGCGTTGGAGGCGACGTCTCCATCCGATCATCCATCCCTTGACGAGACCCGCTCTCCTTCGAGCGAGGTCTGATGCGACTCCCAAGGCCGTTCGTTCTATGGCCTCTCGGTGTAACCGCCAAGCGCACGGGCCGTTCAAATGGTCACATGAGAGGGAACGCAGCGTGTCGGCGACGCTCGTTTGGACCCGCTCATTCGGCCTGAGATCACAAAATCGCTATCTCTTGGCGTCGACGACAGTTACAGCGATCCCCTGTGATGGCCGACACAGCATATCGCAATATAGAATCGCCCTATCCCTGTGTGAATGCAAGACTTGGGAGTGATGCCGCCTCTGAAACCACCTCAAAACGTGCTTGCGATTCGGAACTACCTATTGTACGATGGGTTACGTTGATTTCGCGAAAGCCGATCAGGGGCGGCGAGGTGCGTGCGACGCGGCGCGCCTAAGAACGCGCGGACGCTCGCGTCGTAGCGGTCTTGCAGCAGGGTGCCGACATGCGAACCGTCACAAAGAAAGAACTTATCGATCGCATTGCCGACAAGACCGGCAATAAGCGCGTCGTCGTCAAGCTTGTGATCCAGGGGTTCCTCGACGAAATCATCGAGGAACTGGGGCACGGTAACCGCTTGGAGTTCCGAGACTTCGGCGTTTTCGAAAGCAAGGTCCGGGCCGCTCGCGTCGCTCAAAACC
>CAYYPB010000515.1:0-2295 GCA_964473405.1 uncultured Planctomycetaceae bacterium | reverse complement strand
AGACGAAAGACGCCGACCAGGACAAGTCCGCCGAGAAGGGTGCCGCCGCACCGGCCAAGGGCGACAACGGCAAACCCAAGATCGAACAGCCCAAGACCTCGGCCGCCAAAGGCATGCCGGCGAGCAAGTCGGCCCCGGTCGCGAAGAAGACCATCAAGAGCGCCGGAGCGAAGACGACGGCCAAGGCCCGCGCATAGACACTAGAGACATCCACTTGCACCGAACCGCCTGTCATCCGGCTTGCCGTTTGGCGGCCGCATCATGAGGTCGTTCATGCTCCTCCGCCAAGATGCCAAGCCAGCACGATTGTTGCTCCTCGCCTTGCTGGCCTTTGTGGCGTTCGCGCCGGTCGCTCGCGCGGACCCGCCGAAGATACCGATCGTCAACGGTCGCCTCACTGCGGTCGACGGCGTCTCGGTCCTGACCCTCTGGGGCACACCCCAGCAGCGCGGCTTCGCCCACGGCCACTTCCTCGCCGAGGGTCTTGTCGCCATGCTCGACGCCTATCTCGCCGACACCGAACTCAGTGGCGGACCCCCGCAGTACGAGGCGATGACCCAGCTCGTGCCGCTGATGATGAGAATCCCGCCTGCTTATCAGGAGGAGCTGCGCGGCCTGCTCGCCGGGATCGAAGCCAAGCTGGATGGCAAGACCACGGTCCCGCGACTCAATCGGAAACTCGCCATCCGTGATCTCGTCACCGTCAACTGCATTCCCGATTCAGCGGGGTTCGGATGTTCCTCGTTCGTCGCCTGGGGGCCGCTGACGCCCGATGGCAACACGATCTCCGGCCGGAATCTCGATTGGAACGTCTCCGCCGCCCTGCTCGATGGCCAAGTCGTCGTCGTTCACGTGCCCGAGGCAGACAGCGGGACGCTCGCTTGGGTCTCGGTCGGCTGGCCGGGGCTCATCGGCTGCCTGACCGGCATGAACGCCGAAGGCGTCACGGTCTCGATGCACGATTCTTGGGGCGGCAGGCCAACCGGCAAGATGGGGTTCACGCCAAGGGCCTTCGCCTTGCGTGAGGCGCTCGAAACGGCCAAGCCGGCAACCGCCCAGGCGGACATCCTCGAGGTGTTCCGCCGACGCACGGTCGCCGTTGGAAACAACGTCGGTGTCGCTTTGCCGCATCGCGGCGGAGGCCCAGCCCCCAGTCTCGTCTTCGAATACGACGGTGTCACTACGCGCACCGGCGGCGTCACGGTCCGATTGCCCCAGCCTGCCGACAAGGCTCGCCCCGGCGGCAACGCTTATCAGATAACCACGAACCACTATCGCAGTCGGGCCAAGCCCCGTCGCTGCGGGAGATTCAAGAAGATCCGCCGAGCCCTCGCGGCCGCCACGAAGAAGAACGAGCGGATCGACGTCGAAGCCGCCTGGCAGATCCTCGGCAGCGTTGCTCAGCCCGGCCGACGAGACGGCGGCCTGGCCACCTATCACAGCGTCGTCTTCGAGCCCAACAAGCTGAAGATGCACATCGCCCTCACCGACCACGGGAAGCCAGCACCGGACTGCAAGCACGTCACGCTCGACGTGGCAACACTGATCGGGTCAGCCTCCAACTGAGGTAGCGCCGCCTTGCATCTTGCACCCTATACCTGCACGAATGCCGTGGCCTTGGCCCCACAGATCGGACAGGAGGCCGGTGCCGTGCCAAACTCCACATGCCCGCAAATCGGACAGAGGTAGATGTCGCCCACATCCAAGTCCTCACCTTGCTTTACGGCCTCGAGTGCCTGGGCATAGAGTTTCGCATGTACCTCCTCAGCCTTCATGGCGTAGCCGAACATGCGTTTGGCCGGATGCCCTTCGTTCTCTGCCTGTTCGAGCATTGGCGGGTACATCTCTGTGTACTCGTAGGTTTCGCCGTTCACCGCCTCCTGCAGGTTTTCTGCTGTCGTCCCAATGGCACCCATGGCCTTGAAGTGTCCGATCGCGTGAATCGTCTCCGCCTCGGCCGCCGTGCGAAACAGCTTGGCGACGTTGGCAAATCCATCCTTCTCCGCCTGCTGCGCGAACGCCGTGTACTTGCGATTGGCCTGGCTCTCGCCGGCGAACGCCTCCTTGAGGTTGTCTTGCGTGCTTGCCATTCGGTTATCCTCCCGCGCTGTTGTTCAGAAGCCGCAGTGGCGCGACCACGACAACCACGCCGCAACCGCCACTTCACACGCCAGCTATTGTCGGGGGGGGCCGTCTGGTCGTCCAGCTCGGTATCGAGCCGAGGGCTTGGGCCCGAGAGATCGCATCACGCCGAATGGCGTTCCCTCGCAGGGCGGGGCCGCGCGCTGAAGCCCG
>CAYYPB010000514.1:0-2310 GCA_964473405.1 uncultured Planctomycetaceae bacterium | reverse complement strand
TGCTTCTCGCCGAGCTCGTAGAGGTTTCTCTGCGACCGGGCGTGCTCCCCCGCGACCACCCTAAAAGGTTCCAAAGCGCGGAAAAAGCCGCTCTATGCCCAAACGGCTCGGGCGATCTGCGACTATGTGATCGAGGATCTCCAGAGCCCCGGCGGCGGGTTCTATTCGACGCGCGACGCCGACAGCGAAGGCGTCGAGGGCAAGTTCTACGTCTGGACGCGGGGCGAAGTCGAGAAGGTGCTGGGCGATGATGCCGGCCTGTTCTGCGACTACTACGACGTCAGCCCGACCGGCAACTGGGAGGGCCACAACATCCTCAACGTGCAGCGCTCCGCCGAGGCCGTGGCCAAGATGCACAAGCTATCGACCGAGCAGTTCGAGCGACGGCTGTCGGCGGCGAGGAAGCGGCTCTACGCCGAGCGAGAGAAACGAATCAAGCCGCATCTCGACGACAAGATTCTCTCCGGTTGGAACGGCCTGATGATCGCCAGCCTCGCCAAGGGGGCACGCATTGTCGGCGAGCCCCGCTATCGTGACGCGGCGATCAGGGCGACGGATTTTGTGTTGACCAAGATGACCGACGACAACGGTCGCCTGTTGCGCACGTCGCGCGAGGGCAAGGCCCATACGCTCGCATATCTCGATGACTACGCCTTCATGATCGAAGCGGTGCTGTTTCTCTATGAGACGACCTTCGACGCCAAGTGGCTCGACCACGCCGAACGGCTCAACGAGCAGTTGATGCGGCACTATCTGGACGCGGCCGAGGGCGGGTTCTTCTACACGGCGGACGACGCCGAGGAGATTCTCATCCGCGCCAAGGGGGGCGACGACAACGCGATACCCTCGGGAAGTTCCGTGCAACTGATGAACTTGCAGCGGCTGGCCGTCCTGCTGGGCCGGAAGGAGCTTGCGGTCGAGGCCGAGCGGATGATCCGGACGTTCAGCGGCAAGCTGACCCGCTCCCCATTCAGCTCGGAGCGGATGCTCTCGGCCCTGGACTTCTACCATCGCCGGCCAAAAGAGATTGCGTTCGTCTGCAAGGCCGGGGATACTGCGGGGGCCGACGCGCTGGTGGCTGCGGCGTGGCGGACGTATGTGCCCAACGCCGTCTTCGCTCGGCTCGTGGAGGGGGCGAAGGACGCCGAGGCTATCGCACGGCGCGTCCCGCTTCTGGCGGGCAAGAAAACGCTCGACGGGAAGCCGACGGCGTATGTTTGCGAGAACTACGCCTGTCAGGCCCCGACGACGGAGGCAAAGACGCTCGTACGCCAGGTCGGCCACTCATCAGAGCCCTGAGCGTAAGCGACGGGTTGATCGGCACTGGTCAGGCCATCGCGATTGTAGGCGGACGCTTCCTGACGGGCGCGGCTCTGATCGGAGCCCTGAGACGGGTTGATGGGCATTGGTCAGGCCATCGCGATTGTAGGCGGGCGCTTCCTGACGGGCGCGGCTCTGATCAGGGCCCTGAGCGTAAGCGACGGGTTGGTACGGGGCCGGCCGGGCAGTTGTAGGGTACTGTGCAACAGGCGGTTGTGGCCGGTTGCATGTTGATTGGAGACAAATGCCATGTCACTCGAACGTGTCCATCGAATGAGGCCCTGGTTGCTCGGAGCGGCATGTGTCGCGTGCATTGCGACCGCATCGGCGGCTTTGCTCGCCCAATCCAAGCCGGATGCCGCCGGTCAGCCACCTGCCAAGAAGCCCGAGCAGGCCGGTAGCGAGAAAGCGGACGATCCGAAGGCGGAGCAGAAGGACGCGCCCGCGGCCAAGACTCCTCTCAAGGACAAGAAGGCCGACTCGCAAGATCCTGGACCACGCCGAAACATTTCGCCCGAAGAGCTTCTCAAGGAACTCCAGAAGGACACGCTGAAGACGGGGCGTCCCATCACGTCGGCGGACAAGCCCGGCGAGGAGCGGCGCAGCACCGTGGCCACCAACGCTGCGACCGGTGGTGTGCGGCCGGTTTCCAAGAGGCTGCTGCCCGACGGGTCACGGATCGTGGACCGGCCCGGTCGGTTGACTCGCGAGGGTAGCTTTTTCACCTTCTCGTTCGAGAGTCGCGGCCAAGGTGCGCCTGAGATGCCGATTCGCCTGTTGCCCAACCGTCTGCTGGAGGACATGGAGATCGTCTCGGCGGGGGGGGCCAAGTCGATTGTCTTCGTGGTCAGCGGCGAGGTGACGGAGTATCGCGGCGTCAACTACTTGCTGGTGCAGATGCTGCTCGTCCGCCCGGACCTGGGCAACCTCAAGTAGTTCGCGGGCCTGTTCCCCATCCGCTGCCGCGCCAAGGTCGCTGACTAGCCGCGA
>CAYYPB010000513.1:0-2310 GCA_964473405.1 uncultured Planctomycetaceae bacterium | reverse complement strand
CCGGCGCACGGGTCCTCCGCGTTGCACGCTGACCTCGATCTTCGCGGGCGATCCGCTCAGACACACCCGGCCGATCTGGTCGTTCGCCTGGGCGTAGTCGGCGGCGGCGTCGTGTTCCTGAACGAAGATGGGAGCATACAGTCTGGCCAGTACGTCGGGATCGGCAGTTTCGAGTTGCTCGCGCGTCGGCCGAGCTTCCACATGAGCGGGGCGATACCGAACGACCTCCTCGAAGGACACATCCGTCTGCCGCTCCGACTCCGACGACGACGCAGCGGCCTCGGCGAAGATCGCCACGGGCACAAAGGCCGGCCCCGCGACGAGAAGGCGAGCCGCCCTGCCGCGCTCGCCCACGGGCGCTTCTATCCAGATCGAAACGTCGCGCAGCAGCCCTGCGGCCGCGCCCCGACTCGTTGTTGCTTTCAGCTTCGCCAGGTCGCGTTGGAGCGCGGCGTCGGACTCCTTGTCATACCGCCGCTTGATCGCCTCGCGCCTCGCCGCCAAGCCGCCCGACTCCGATTGCACGCCATAGTGCCGCACCACGAACTCGACGCCGTCGGGCGGCATGCGGCTGACCTCGTTGGTGACGGCCTCGATTGCCAGGCCGCGCGCGTCGCGTAGAACTTGAGCGCCTCGCGACTTCATGCTCTCCAGGTCTTCCAGGCGAATGACGTCGTCCAAATCGCTTCGCAGCCGAACGTCAAATCGCAAGTACCCTCTTCCGGCCACGCCGAGCGTCGAGGCATCGCGAACGCCGTGCTGATCCGCCGCGAAGCGAACGCCATCCATGAAACCCACGGGGGCGCAGCCTGTGCCGCCCAGCACGAATGCCAGCACGACAAGGCAGGCCGCTTGTCTGCGATGTCTCAACATGAGGATGCTCCAAGTGACGACGATTCTGGCCTGCTGTCCGGCCCCGTCGGTGAACCGCGCCAGATGATAGGCTTGCCAGTCGCCATCCACCACCATCCGCGAAGCAGAATCGCGGCGACCAACGCGGCCGACACCGGATACAGCAGCAGGTGCCGCCGATCGCATCGCCCCAACCCCCAAAAACGGAAACTAACCGTATAGACGCCAGCGAAATGCAGCCAGACCAACACCCACAGGACGCAGGCCTGCGAGCCGTCCGGAAGCCCCCTGACTGCGGCCATGATCGCCAGGATCGGAGCGGCCAAGCTGGGAAAGATCGAACCGCCGATGAGCGACCAAACGCTCGCCAGAAGCTTCCACGGCCGTTGGAGAGCCCCGATAAAAATGCGCGTCCATCCGTCCCAGACCTGTGAGAACCCCTCGTACATGCGAACCGTGAAGATGTCGCAACCCAGGACTGACCGCAGGCGGACGCCGCTGCGTTTGGCGTGTTGCGCCAGTGGGACGTCTTCGATGACCGTATTCGCCGCAGACTCGTGGCCACCGGTGCGTTCGTAGGCCGCTCGGTGAAACAGGATGAACTGACCGTTGGCGAAGGCGACTTTCGATCTCGGGTTGTTCACACGCAGATTGGCGAACCAGTATGCAATGATCGCCCCGCAAGTGGGAATCAGCATATGCTCCCAAAAGGATCGATGATCCGCCCGAGGCCACAGCGTGAGCAACTCGGTGCCGCGATCCTCCGCGTGCGCGACCGCCCCCGCCAGCCCGCCCGGGAAGAAACGACAATCAGCATCGGTGAACAGCAGCCAATCGGAGGAGGCCCCCTTTGCTCCAACGTGACAAGCGTGGGCCTTGCCGGACCAATCGGGCGGAAGTTGATCGACGCGCACGACGCGCAGCCGGTCGTCCTGCTCGGCGAACGTTCGCACGACCTCAGCAGTTCCGTCGTCCGAGCGATCGTCGACGACGATCACCTCGGCCACGACGGCCCCTTGTGCCAACAGCGATTCAAGGCAAGGGCCGATGCGATCCGCCTCGTTGCGGGCGGGAACCACGACGGAGATGCGAGATGATCCATCGAAATCCTGGCGAGCCTCGGCCACCAGACCCAACGGTCGCATGAGAGAGATGAAAACATGCCGCGCCCACCAGCCAAGCACGACGCCGCCGTAAACGCCGACGACGACCCACAGCAGTATCGAGATGTTCGCATTGTCCACGGACCCAGGTATAATCCACGCCACCGCCGAGAGCCAGTGCAGGGCCACACCAGAATCGACGCATTGTTGTGGCTTCCCGGGCGCTGTGGCACCGGCGTCCCGCCGGTGAGACCACAGGCGGGGCGCCCGTGCCCCAGACGCTCCACACCAGGAGAAACCGCCAGTGTTTTGTTGGCGAATGCCGCCGGACGCCGCGTCACCACGACACAGCAAT
>CAYYPB010000512.1:0-2314 GCA_964473405.1 uncultured Planctomycetaceae bacterium | reverse complement strand
TCCGGCGGCGACGGAGTTCTTGTACGCCGCCGCGTGGGCCGGGTTGCGGGTCAGTTCAAGCCTTGACGCCCAGCGCCCTTGCCGCGACCCTGTGGACGCAGACCGCTGACCGGCGGTCTCGGTTCTGACGACCTGTTCCACCTGCCTGGATCGGAGATGAGTATGAACACCCGAGTATCTCTCGCACTGATGGCCCCCGTGATGCTGCTGTTCGTCACGACCGGTTGTGTCTCGCCCTCCGGGGCCGGATCGTCCGAGACCAACGATGCCTCCCCCGCCATGGCTAAGCGACTCGCCAAGTACGCGACGTTCCGGCTGACGACGGACTTGAGCGTCCTGACGCCGACGGAACGGAAGATGCTCCCGATCCTCGTCGAGGCCGCCGGCGCGATGGACGACTGCTTCTGGATTCAGACCTACGGCGATCGCCAAGCGCTGCTCGCCGGCGTGTCCGACGCCGCAACTCGGCGGTTCATCGAGTACAACTACGGCCCCTGGGACCGACTCGCCGGCAACGAGCCGTTTGTCGAAGGCGTGGGTGCCAAACCCCTGGGCGCGAACTTCTATCCCGCCGACATGACCAAGGAAGAGTTCGAGCGTCACATCGCCGATCACCCCGCCGACGCCGAGGCGTTCAAGAGCCTCTACACAATGATCCGACGCGACGAAGCCGGCAAGCTCGTCGCCCTGCCCTACCGCACGTTCTTCCGCGAGCCGAGCCTCGTCGCCGCGGCGAAACTGAAAGAGGCCGCCGAGCTCGCCGGCGGCGGGGCCTTCACGCAATATGCACTCACCCGAGCCTTGGGCCTGATGACCGACGAGTATCTCGGAAGTGACATGGCCTGGATGGACATGAAAGACAACCGCCTGGATATCGTCATCGGCCCGATCGAAACCTATGAAGACCAGTTGTTCGGCCACAAGGCATCTTTCGAGGCCTATGTGCTCGTCAAGGACAAACAGTGGAGCGAGCGGCTTTCTCGCTACGCGGCGCTGCTGCCGAGCCTGCAACGGGACTTGCCCGTGGACGATGCGTACAAGGCCGAGACGCCCGGCACGGACTCTGATCTGAACGCCTACGATGTGGTCTATTACGCGGGCGACTGCAACGCCGGCTCCAAGACCATCGCCATCAACCTGCCCAACGACGAACGCGTCCAACTGAAGAAGGGCGCTCGCCGGCTCCAGCTCAAGAACGCCATGCGGGCGAAGTACGACAAGATTCTCCTGCCCATCGCCGACATGCTCATCGCGGCCGACCAGCGTAAGCACATCACGTTCGACGCTTTCTTCGGCAACACGATGTTTCACGAAGTCGCCCACGGCCTGGGCATCAAGAACACGATCAACGGTCGGGGCTCCGTCCGCGACGCCCTGAAGGAGCAGTCATCGGCCCTGGAAGAGGGCAAGGCCGACATTCTCGGCCTCTACATGGTCACCAAGCTCTTCGAGCAAGGCGTCCTCACCGACGGAACCGTGATGGACAACTACGTCACGTTCCTCGCCGGCATCTTCCGCTCCGTGCGGTTTGGCACGACCAGCGCCCACGGCCGGGCCAACATGCTGCGATTCAACTACTTCGAGCAGGCCGGGGCTTTCAGCCGCGATGCCGCCACCGGTCGATACCGCGTCAATTTCGACAAGATGAGCGGTGCGGTCGATTCACTCTCGGCGAGGATTCTGAAGCTACAGGGCGATGGAGACTACGACGGCGTCCAAAGCTGGATGGCCGAAATGGGCACCGTCTCTCCAGCGCTCCAATCAGAGTTGGACCGCCTGAATAAGGCCGGCATCCCCGTGGACATCGTCTTCGACCAGGGCATGTCCGTATTGAAGTAGAAGCGCAAAGAATAACGGAGGGGAGCTGCCAGCGTCGCGGCAACGCCGCCTCGCGGCTTGCCGTTTGGCGATCAGTTCAGCCTACCGGGGACTCCCCAGGCCGAAGATCGCGAAGCACCATGAACGCCTCGGCGGCAACCACGGCGACCTCCATACCGCGTTTCCGCGCATGAGCAGTCAGCCCCTGAGGCGAACGCGGATTCGGAAACGGACGACTCTCGACCTGGTAGCATCGCATCGCTTTGATCTTTTCATCCAACGCCGACGTAATATCCACATAAAGCGTCGGCGCAAAGGGCCATTCGCTGACCATCGTCACTTGATCCGTCGACGAAGGCACCTCGAACACACGCACAGAACGAACGCGATGCGCCGCATGCGGACGACACGCGACGCGGGCCGCTTCGAACACGGAACGATGGTCCTGGTTGAGATATCCGCGATGCGGAAGATAGACGATGTGGGCACGAACGCC
>CAYYPB010000511.1:0-2330 GCA_964473405.1 uncultured Planctomycetaceae bacterium | reverse complement strand
TGGACATAGAGGATACACGTCTCTCGCGGAATGAGCCGCGTCATCACCTGTTCGCGTTCGTCGCCCGCAATCTGACCGTGGCCGATGGCGATCCGCGCATCAGGTGCCAGCGCGGCAACACGAGCCGCCACCGACTTGATCGAATGCACGCGGTTGTGAACGAAGAACACCTGCCCACCGCGGTTGAGTTCGCGAACGAGCGCCTCGCGGATCATGTCGTCGTTCCAGGCCGCAACGCGAGTCGCAATCGCCCGACGATCCATCGGCGGCGTGGACAAACTGGAGATATCGCGAACCCCAATCATGGCCATGTGCAACGTCCGCGGGATCGGCGTGGCCGTCAGCGTCAGAACATCCACCGTCGATCGCAGATGCTTGAGCCGCTCCTTGTGCTCGACGCCGAAACGCTGCTCCTCGTCGATGACGACAAGCCCAAGGTCGGCGAAGTCGACGTCCTTCGACAACAACCGATGCGTGCCAATGAGGATGTCCACATGCCCACGCTTCGCCGCCGCGATGATCGCCTTCTGATCGCGCGGCGATCGAAACCGATTGAGACACTCGATCCTGAACGGGTAGTCCGCCATCCGCTCGCTCAGTGTTCGGTGATGCTGCTCGGCCAACACCGTCGTCGGAACCAAGATCGCCGTCTGTTTGCCAAACTCGATCGTCTTGAACGCCGCCCGAGCCGCCAGTTCGGTCTTCCCGAAACCCACATCCCCGCAGAGCAGCCGATCCATCGGCCGCGCCCGGGTCTGGTCCGCCTTGATATCGCGCAGCGCGGAAATCTGATCCGGCGTTTCTGTATAGAGAAACGCGCCTTCGAACTCGTCCTGCCAATGCGTATCCTGCGGAAACGCCGTGCCCGCCTCCGCCTCCCGCCGCGCCTGAATCCGCAACAGGTCCGAGGCCATGTCTGTGATGGCCTCTTCGACTTTCTCCTTCGTGGCCTGCCAACGTTTGGCCCCCAACTTCGACAGCGCCGGCCGCGCCGCCTTGGCCCCAACATACTTCTGAACGAGGTCGATCTGCGAGACGGGCACATGCATCGTCGTGCCCTCGGCGAATCGCAGCGTCAGAAACTCCTCGGTCTGCCCAGATTGCCCCTTCCGCATCGTCAGCATGCCGACATACTTGGCGATGCCGTGGAGGACATGCACGACGTAATCGCCCGCTTCGAGATCGAGAAACGACTCGATCGCCCGGCTCGTCGCCACCTTGCGAATCCGCCGACGACGCGTATATCGCCGGAACAGCTCGTGATGCGGCAGCACGGCGAAGTCACTGTTGTCAGCCGCGCCCCCGCGCCACTGAAACCCCTCATGCACGAGACCAATGCACGTCTCGATCCGCGGCGCGACGTCCACCTCCGCGCGCTTCCCGGCCGACATCGCCTGCTCGATCAACTCCGCGAGCCGGTCCTGCTCCGCCTTGTTGTCACAATAGACGACAACTGTTTGATCCTGCGACAACAGAACGAGTTGCTGAACGGCATCCGGAGCCTTCGCGTCAAACGCAGGCAACGGTTCACACGAGACGCCGACCGTCCGCTCATCAATCACCGAGGCAACCGGGAACCGACTCAGATGCAATTGCCGAAACGCGCCGAGTCGCTTGATGATCGACTCGAAAGAAAAGTGGCCGACCGGATTGCCCAGCCGATCCAGAACCGTCTTGGCCGTCTCGGCAATCTCCACCGGCTCGTGCAAAACAACGAGCGAGGTGTCACTCAGATACTCGAGGAACGTCGTCGTCTCATCGACCGTCGTCGTCGCCGGGTCCGGTGCCACCGCGATCCGAACGGTCTCAAGCGACCGCATCGACCGTTGCGAACCCACCTCGAACTGACGAATGGACTCGATCTCATCGCCGAAGAACTCCAGGCGAATCGGATCGGTCTCGCCCGATGCCCACACGTCGAGGATGCCCCCGCGCAGCGCGAAGTCGCCCGGCTGCTCAACCTGATCCAGCCGCTCGAACCCGCGATCGACGAGCCACTTCGCAATCGCATCCGGCTCGTGCCTCCGACGCACGTTCAGGCGCAGTGCGTTGGCGTCGAGCATGGCAGGCGTCGGCACAGGTTGGATGAGCGCCTGCACCGACGCAACGATGATCCGCTGGACCTCACTTGCGTCAGAAGCCCCTGTTTGCCGAAGTTCCTCGCAGAGCCGCCCGCGTTCGTCCCCGATCTCACTCGAACCGCCGCCCTCCCCCGGCAGCGTCTCCCAGGCAGGCAGCAGATCCACCGCACGACCCAAGGCCGTCTCGATATCGTCCCGGGCACGATCCGCTTGTTCGAGGTGAGCAGTCAGATAGACGAGCGGCAGGCC
>CAYYPB010000510.1:0-2339 GCA_964473405.1 uncultured Planctomycetaceae bacterium | reverse complement strand
ATCTCCCGCTCGTTGACTGTCGCGACCGACGGCGACGACAACTCCCTCGGCTACGGAAGCGGGTTCCGATTCGGTAACTTCAACCAGGGCCTCTCCGGGCATCTGGACTGCCGCACGAACCCCTACGATCCGCGCTGCTGAGGACGCCGAACGCTCGAAACTCAGAACCGCGACAGCCGCCGCCCGGGCGGCTGTCGTCATTTGGGGGCCGGCCAAGGAGTTTTGACAGGACAAACCGCTCAAGCTCGTCTCTTGATAGAGGGGACTTCGCCGATATCCTGGAAGAACGGAATCGGCCCTGGCCGGGGGGCGTACTTGTGCCCGACGGCCAGGGCACCGCCCCCGGCTATTCGAGAGGAGCGACAGGGTGACACAATTGGATGTGAAACAGATCGGCAAGTCGGTTGAGGCGGCCAGCGGGCCCTTTCAACGGCTCCGAGAGGAGATCGGCCGCGTCATCGTAGGGCAGGAAGCGATGCTCGAGCACATGCTCATCGGCATCCTCGCGAACGGCCACATCTTGCTCGAAGGCGTCCCGGGTCTGGCCAAGACGATGGCCGTCTCCTGCCTGGCCAAGGCGATCAATACCGGGTTTCAGCGGATTCAGTTCACGCCCGACCTGTTGCCGGCGGACCTGATCGGTACGTTGATCTACCAGCCGCAGTCGGGCGAGTTCAGGCCCAAGAAGGGGCCGATCTTCTCGAACATCGTCCTGGCCGACGAGATCAACCGTGCGCCGGCCAAGGTGCAGAGCGCGTTGCTCGAGGCGATGCAGGAGCGGCAGGTGACGTTGGGCGATGAGACGCACCGACTGCCCGAGCCGTTTCTCGTCATGGCCACGCAGAACCCGATCGAGCAGGAGGGAACGTACCCGCTACCCGAGGCTCAGATCGATCGGTTCATGTTGAAAGTGACGGTGACCTATCCCACGCCGGCCCAGGAACGGTTGGTTCTCGATCGCATGGCGACGACGAATCCGCAACAGAACATCACGGCGATCATGGAGCCGGCGGACATCGTCAAGGCTCGTTCGGTCGTGGATGAGATCTATATCGACGAGAAGATCAAGGACTACATCGTCAGTCTCGTCGTGGCCACGCGCGATCCGGCCACGGCGGGGCTGGACATCAAGCCGTTGATTCAATACGGCGCGTCGCCGCGTGCGTCCATCATGCTGACGCTCGGCGCCAAGGCCGGTGCGTTCCTCGCAGGCCGAGGCTTCGTCACGCCGCAAGACGTGAAGAATATCGCCCCGGCCGTCCTGCGACACCGAGTCATCATCAGCTATGAAGCCGAAGCGGAGGAACAGACCAGCGACGATATCGTCAAGACGATCCTCGACCACGTGCCGGTACCATAGGCTGATTGATGATCGATCGAGAGTTCCTCAAGAAAATACGCCGGATTCACATCCGCACGTCGCACATGGCGAGCGATGTGTTCGCTGGGCATTACCACTCCACCTTCAAGGGCCAGGGCATGGAGTTCGAGGAGGTGCGTGAGTACCAGCCGGGCGACGACGTACGGGCCATCGACTGGAACGTGACGGCCCGCCAGGGGCATCCGTTCGTCAAGCGTTACCGCGAGGAGCGAGAACTCGTCGTCGTACTGCTCGTCGACGTGAGCGGCTCGCAGGCCTTCGGTTCGACGGGGCAATTGAAACGCGACTTGATCACCGAGGTCGGGGCGACGCTGGCCTTCAGTGCGATTAAGAACAGCGACAAGGTCGGGCTCAACGCATTCACCGATCGCGTCGAGAAACACGTCCGGCCCGGCAAAGGCACGCGGCATGTGCTGCGCGTCATTCGCGAGTTGTTGACGTTCAAGCCGGCCGGGACGGGAACGGATGTCGCCGCCGCGTTGGAGCATCTGAACTACGCGCTTCGGCGAAGGGCGGTCGTGTTCGTCATCAGCGATTTCCTGTCGCCGGCCTATGAGACGCAGCTTCGGATCGCCCGGCGGCGACATGACATCATCCCCATCGTCGTTCGCGACCCGCGCGAGGCGGTGCTGCCGAAGATGCGGCTCGTGGAGTTGAAGGACAACGAGACCGGCGAGCGCGTGTTAGTAGACGCGTCGAGCGCCGCCTTTCGCAGGGCGTTTCACCGTCAGGCGGAGGTCGTGGACGAGGCACGTCGCGCGATGTTCCAGCGACTGAGCATGGAGTCTATCGAGCTGACGACCGGCGAGTCATTCGTGGAGCCGTTGACGCGGTTCTTCCGCTTTCGCGAGGCGAGGAAGTAGAGACGACGTGGACAGCCTTGCACTGCCAATCCATTCTCTTTGCGGGATCTACAGAGGATCCTGTGGCACCGGCGTCTCGCCGGTGGAGTCACCGG
>CAYYPB010000509.1:0-2342 GCA_964473405.1 uncultured Planctomycetaceae bacterium | reverse complement strand
TAACCTGTACATGCGTCGGTTCGTGTTGGGTTGGAAGACGCTGGGCCACGCGGCCTGGCGGCCCTTGAGGAAAAGCCCGTGCTGATGCTTGGGGCTCTGCTTGCATTTCTGGCGGCTTCGCACGTCACAGCAACTGTTCGATCTGCCGGTCGGACTTGCTCCGGTCAGACGCCGCCGCGCGCGAGTTCTTCCGGAATGGCGATCAGCCTACCTTCGCGGTCGATGCAGGCGAGCGTTGAGGTGGCTTCGCAGAGGATCGTGTCGCCTCGGCGTAGGGTGTAGGCGTGTTCGATCTTGACGTGCGTCATCTTCTCGACGCGCGTGGTCAAGACGAGTTGGTCGTCGTAATGGGCCGGGGCCTTGAAACGGCACGACACTTTTGCGACGGCGAACAACACGCCGCGGGCCTCCAGGTCGCGATAGCGAATGCCGGCCTGGCGGAGTAGCTCAGTGCGGCCCATCTCGAAATACTCGAAGAACTTGGAATGGTGCAGGAATCCCATCGGATCGCTCTCGGCATAGCGGACGCGGATGGGCAACTCGCAGGACGTTGGTGGCGGTGTGTCGGCTGTCATGCTCTGTATTGTCGGCGCTGTCGTGTCCGCCGCAAGTGGAGGGCAGCGCGGCGGGATTTCGGAGGTTCGGGCACAGGGCCCTTCGGAGGCGCGGGCGTCTGCGGTTGGTTGCCCACGGCAGCTGGCCGTGGGCTTTGGTTGAGGATGCGGGTGGTACTCGTGTGGTGATTTCGGCTGTCAGTGCGGCTTCGCTAGCGCGTCGCGGACTTTGCCGCCGTGGCGTTCGAGCCTCCGCTCGGCATCGCGTCGACTCAGATCCAGCCGATGCATCACGATGGCCGTCTTGGCTCGGCCCCGCGCCGCTTTGAGAAGGGCCGTCGCGCCATCGCGAGAAAGGCCCGTGACGCGGGCGACGACGCGCGTGGCTCGGTCGGCGAGTTTGTGGCAGGCATAGGTGTTGAGGTCGATCATCAGGTTGCCGTAGACCTTGCCGATGCGAACCATGCCGAGCGTCGTGATCATGTTGAGGACGAGTTTCGTGGCGGTGCCGGCTTTGAGACGTGTCGAGCCGGTCAACACCTCCGGCCCGGTCAGCACGCGGATGTCGATGTCGCAGTCGGCGGCGACCTGAGACTTGGGAACGCAGGCGAAGAAGACGGTCGTGGCCTTGTAACGTCGTGCCGCGGTGAGGGCCGCATGCACAAACGGCGTCGTGCCGCCTGTTGCGATACCCATGACGACGTCGCGGCGGTTGACCTTCAAGTCGCCGATGGCGGCCTTGGCGGCCTTTGGATCGTCCTCGGCGCCCTCGACGCTGCGCCACAGGGCCTTGCGATTGCCGGCGATGATACCGCGAACCATCGACGGGTCCGACCGAAACGTCGGCGGGCATTCGGCGGCGTCGAGCACGCCCAACCGACCGCTCGTGCCGGCACCGACATAGACGAGACGCCCACCGTGCGACCAGGCGTCGGAGACGGCCTTGACCGCCTTGACGATGGCGGGCCTAGCCTTCATCACGGCGAGCGGCACGGTCCTGTCCTCGGCGTTCATCAGGTCGAAGCCCTCGGTAATCGAGAGTGAATCGATCGCTGCCGAATCCGCGTTGATCTGTTCGGTTAGAAGATTTCCACGGTCGGTGCCAGGGGATCGACGCTTCGGCATGAGGTGCTCCTTCGTTTTCATGATGCTGCGTGACGCTTCATCGACGGCTTCGTCGAACGGGGGAACCGCGATTCCGCTTGATCGACTCGACCGCGTATCCTATCATGTCACGAAGCGGCACACAGGCCTTTGGATCGTTCGACGAGGGAATGGAGAACCGATGATCCTCGCCAATTCGATCAACATGCCGCTCGTCGCCGCGTACGGGCTTGCCACGTTGGGGCCATTGACCTTGCTCGTGACTGCGATCGAGGCGCTCGTGTTTCGCGTCCACCTCAAGGCCCGGCTCCGCACCGTCTTCAAGCGAGTCCTCGTTGCCAACATCATCTCAACGCTGGCGGGCGGATTCGTTCTCATTGCCCAAGATGTGCTGGTCCACGCGACCAGCATCGACGAGTCCATCCCAGCGTTCGTGTGTGGCTCTCGATGGGTTGGACCCTTGATGATCGTGGCGTGCTTCGCGTTGTCTGTCCTGATAGAGGGTTTCTGGCTGACCCGTCCTCGATTCCTCGAACAGATCGGTCGCCGAAAGCGCGGAGTGCGGCGCGCTGTGCTATTCGGCAACTTCTTCGGCTATCTGATCGTGGGGCCGCTCTTCTACCCCAACGTTGATTCTCTCGTACGAACCCCCGTTTGTGCGATCGTTTGAGAAGCTGCGGGGGT
>CAYYPB010000508.1:0-2347 GCA_964473405.1 uncultured Planctomycetaceae bacterium | reverse complement strand
CACCCCCGCAGATTCTCAAACGATCGCACAAACGGGGGTTCGTACGAGAGAATCATCCTTGCCTGCCTCTCGGCGATGAGAGACTACCCAAACCGCCCGCGATCCGACGGCGCGCCGGCGGGCTTGAGGTTGAGTTGGTAGTCGCCGAGATAACCCTTGCTCTGGAAATGCTCGAATAGCTCCTCGACCGTTCGGAAGACGTTGGTCGCCGTTTCCGTAATGAACGGAGACGGATCCTTCTTGGGTCGCCAGATGATGTAGACCTCTTTCGTTCCCTCGAAGGCGTGCTGCAGCTCCCGTTCGACGCCGCTGGAGAGGCCCGGGATGCCGCCGGGCAGTTCTGGCACATAGCTGACGATCATGTCGGATTGGTCGATCAGCTTGAAGTCTCGGGCATAGATCTGTCCATCGATGTCACGAGCCACGCCGGTCACGTCGGTGACATTGAACGTCAGGTCGCGGCCGTTGACCTTGAGCGTGATCGTGGTTTCGCCCTTCTTCGTCGCTTCGCCCGCTTCGAAGAGCAGCCGCTTCTCGTCGAGATCGCCGGGATCAAAGCAGATGAAGTTCTCGGCGAGCGCTGCCCGAAAGGCGTCGATCTCGGCGAGTACGTCCGGCATGTCCATAACGTGGGACATGGGGAAGCTCGGGTAGATCTTCTTCTTGCCCTGGTCGAACATCAGCCTCACGAGTGACTCGGCTGTGTCACCCTCGAAACCGCGAGCCAGCACATGGAAGCTCCCGTGCCGGGCGATCGCGTGCGCGAGGATCTCCGTGGCGAGAATCTCCTCCTCGCGCCAGACCATGATATCCTTGAGCGTGTGCGGCACGTCGTGGTCGCGGAGCAGCCGCTCGTGGACCGCATCGACATTGTCTACCAGCGTGATATAGAGGTCGGCGTCGAAGGCCTTCATGTGGTCGAAGTCATAGGCCTCGAACAGGCCGTGCTTCCAGCGGAACGTCGCGTGGGTGTTGATGATGACGTTCTCGGTCTTCTCGGCCGTCGCGAGGACGTCCTTGAAGACCGCGCGGCGCAGCGTGTTGAGGCGCGTGCGCGGCAAGTCGAGGATGCGGCCTTTAACCACATCGGGAGCCTCGTTATACATCATGTCGCCGACGTTGCAGATCGTGACGGACTGGCCGCGCTCGCTGGCAAGCCGCTTGACGCGATCGAGAAATGGCTTCTTGTCGACCCCGACCTGGCCCGTGACGACGACGCGGCAGCCCTGGCGGTCGGAGCGGCTGAACAGATTGGCATTATTCTGCGGCATGCGTGAATCTCCCTTCTCCATAGCATAGTCGCTGGGTCGGCTTGAGGGAATGCGCGAGGCGGCGTCGGGTTGGTTGAAGCCCGCGGATTGCGATCCGTGGGCTCGACATGTGGTCGATCAAGCTCTCCCGGATGCGATCTTCACCGACTGCACGTTGGACACGCACACTACATGTTGGCGGTCGCGGTCCTCTTGCGGCACGCCGTTGTAGCGCGTGCCGAGTTCGCCGCGTTGGTTATCGGTAGGTGAGACGTCAGCCGAGGAGGGCTGGTGGTCACCAATCCAGCGGGGCGCGCCAGGCGCGTCGCAACTCCTGGAGTGGAACACGGCACGGCGTCTCGCCGACCCCAGCGTCGAGGTCGCCGGGCGAGGCCGCCACGAATGTGAACATCGGTTCGTCGGCCCGAGCGCTGCGCATGGAAGCGATAGCCTCGCACGTCATGCCGTCGATGCGCTCGACCTCCACGAGTGCCTCTCGGCTCGAAGCCTGGACGATGTACGCGCTGGGCCCTTCCGCGAACGGGATTGCCGTGTCACCCATGGCCGAAACGCTGAACGTCGTGTCCATCCTCGACGCAATCGCCATCTCCGCGACGGCCACGGCCGATCCCCCGTCGCTAACATCGTGCGCAGCGGAGATTACACCACGACGGATGAGATCGGCCACCGTGCGATGCAATCGCGCCAACTGCAAGAGATCGATATCCTCCCAGCACGACGACGCCGCACCGACATAATACAATCGGATCACGCCCCCTTCGTGGCGTCCGCCGCGCGCGCCAGGTTCGTAGCGTCCGGCCCCCGTGCCGGACGGAAGTCGCGGTGCCGATGTGATGCACCGAGAAACGTCCTCTATGATCGACACGGCGGAGATCAACAGCGTGTAGGGAATCGACAGCGTCGTGCCGTCGCCCACGCCCCTGACTCGGTCGCCTTCGACGCACGGCCCTCGGTCGGCTGGGCATTCCCCTCCCTTCATCCCCCGGCTCTGCGGGGGGGGGGGGGGGGCGATCTCCCCCGGCCGGGCCGGGGGGTGGGGGGAAAGGCCGGCCCCCCCGCGACTCCGCGGCACCCTC
>CAYYPB010000507.1:0-2358 GCA_964473405.1 uncultured Planctomycetaceae bacterium | reverse complement strand
CACGGGCCTGTCTCGCGCCACTGCTCGTGCGCCGCGCGTGCCCGCCCCCCGCGATGCGGGCAAGGTCCTACCCCCCCCCGGGCGGGGCCGCCCCGCGGGCGACAAGCCGGCCCGACTCGGCTGGGGCCATCCCCGTCTTCAAGCTGAACATCGCCGAGGAAATCCCCACCGAGAACTACAACTATCGCCACATGGTCACGGTGTTTCTCGGCCGTGCTTCTCTGCGTCCCGTGAAGCTCGCGGCGTCATCTCAAGAATGGTGCGGCACGACCTTCAAGCAACTGCAGTGGCGGCCCGACGGCCTGAAAGTGCGTGGGTTCAGCTATTTCGAGGGGGAGGCGGACCGTGAATGGACGCTGCCGGGCGAGCCGACGCTCTATCCTCGCGAGGCACTCTACGTTCTCGTTCGGGCCGCGGCTGCATCACAAACAGACATACAGCTACATCTCCTGCCGCCCATGCGAACCAACCATGTGCCTGATCCGACGCCGAGCGAGGCACGCTTGGCAGTCTCCGCCGACATCGAGAACATCCGCGTCCCGTTCGGTCGGTTCGAAGCCAGAAAGGTCACATTGACCGAGGCCGCTGGCAAACAAACAGCGAAGTTCCTCGTCGAGACGGCCGCCCCCTACCGTCTCCTCTCGTGCCGCTTCGAGACCGGGCTGAGCCTGTCGCTGCGGTATGTGGAGCGCCGAGCCTACTGGGACCGATCCAAGCCGAGCAGGTTCTACCGTCAGAGAGCCGCCCCGTGAGCCGAGGCCGCGATATGCTTCCAAGCAATGAACCGAAAGCCGACGACAACTCGATGCCCTTGGACGACACGGGGGCTCCGCCTCGCGACGGTCGGCGCGTCAGGCGGCGCAGGATCGTCATGGTCGCGGTCGTCCTCTCGGTGGGCGCGATGATCCAGTGGCATCGAAATATCGGTCTGTCCTTGGCCGGGCGGTGGTTCGCCATGACGACGGGGGCTCCCTCGATCAGTGTTACCGAAGCGATGGAGATGATCGACCGACAAGATGCCTTGGTGCTGGACGTGCGGGATTCACGAGAGTGGGAGACCAGCCATCTACGCGGTGCCGAGCGGCTCAGCCTCGAGGACATCAAGGCCGGGCGACTGCCGGAGCGCTTCCAACGAGACCGCCCGATAATCACCTACTGCACGATCGGATATCGCAGTGGCGTCGCGGCCAAGCTCCTGACGGAGCAGGGCTTCGACGCGCACAACCTCCGTGGCGGCATCCTCGCGTTGGCCCAGGCTTCCGCTCCGCTGGTCGCCGCGGACGGGGCCACCCGGAAGGTCCACACCTGGAGCAAGGGCTTCGGATGGTTGCTTGCCCCAGACCATCAAGCGATATGGGACGAGGACGATCCGTAACGGCTACGGAGTCACCGCGAAGAGGCCGCGCGCGATCGGACTCAATCGCCGGAATTCGGGCACGGGGCCGGTGGCCCGATACTCTGTGGGTGGCTTCGCGTCTTGTGGATTGGGCTTGCATTGGGCGTTTGATCGGCGTAAAGTCGTAAGTAACCGCATAGGGGAAAGTAGCCAGAGCAGGCCCGTTAGGCGTTAGCCCAATCTCCCTCCCTCCTTTTAGTGGCTCGCGCCGCACTGCTCAGGTTCCACGCAAGCTGAAGACATGACCTGCCTAGCGTCCAGCGCTTTGGGGTAAAGCACGAGGCCAAACTAGCAGACGTTCCGATCGTCCGCCGACGCGCGGATGACGCGGCTGATGTTCAAGAAGGAGACGCCCATGATCCGGCTCAGACTACTCTGCGCTGCAATGACGATCGCCCTGCTGACAAGCGGTGCTCTGGCCGATGGCGACGATGCGCCGACGGCGAGCGAGAAGCTGGCGCAGGCCATCAAGCTTTATGACGCCCAGGATTACGCCGGGGCGAAGAAGCTGCTTGCCGAGATCAAGGATAGCGATCTGGAGTCCAGCGACGAGCAAATTCAGCTCGGCCGATATGTGACGTTGACGGACAAGGCCCTCGCCCCCAAGGCGGTCGCCCAGAAGCCGGCGTCCCAGGCGAAGCCGGTCTCGGCGAAGACGCAACATGCCTTGGATCAGTCGTCCCTCGTGGATCAGCTTGCACACGAGCATCAACTGCTCTGGCAGAAGGCCGTCGCCACTTACAAGGCGAACGAGACGAAGATCCGTCGCGCCGTGCTGGCCGAGAACTTCACCGAGGCTCGCAAGCTGATGGACTTCGCCAAGTCCACGATCGAACTCAACCGTCGCTATGCGACACCCGCGTCGGCCTACGAGGACTACATCCAACAAGCCCGAGAACTCGAAGCGTTCATCGACGACGAGAAGCGTGTGTTCGATGAGCATCAGATTCGGATTCAGCAGG
>CAYYPB010000506.1:0-2364 GCA_964473405.1 uncultured Planctomycetaceae bacterium | reverse complement strand
CGACGGGACATAGACGGCGAGACGCGGACCCCCACTGCCAGCTGGACAAATGTCTCGTTCCATAGGGCAAACAGCGCCGCGGCATCGGCCGGCGGGCGGCGCACGCCGCTGATTAGTTCGATGTAGCACGTCTTGTGGATAGGAAACTCGACCAGAACCTCTGCCGACAGACTGCTTCGAGAGATGTCTGCCACGAAGGTCACGCCGGCGGCCAGCGACTCCGCGACGCCCTGGCTCACCGCGTCACGTTCGCGCTCATCCGCCCGGCCTTGGCGAAGGCCGATCAAGCGATCGATCCACGGCCACAGGGGACCGCGCGGCAGATGGTTGCGGTAGCCCGTCAGCTCCAGGTGCGTGTGCGCGTTGATGAAGCCGGGCAGCAGCATGCACTCGCCGAGTTCGTGCATCTTGGCGTCCAGCGAATGATCCCGCAGTTCGTCAGCCGGCCCCACAGCGGCGATGTGCCCCTCTTCGCCAACCAGCAAGTAGCCGTTCTCTATCGGTGGCCCCACGACCGGCACAACCCAGCGAGCGAGATACACATTCATGCGGTTTGGCATCGGGCAACCCCAGATCGCGATACTCTCGGCCGAGGGACTCGGCAAGGCCGATCAGAGCCGCGACCGTCAGGGATCGCCTGCCTTCGGATGGCGGGGCCCTCGCAGTGGAACGATATGCGCTTCCTGACGGTCGCGGCTCTGATCACGCCCCCGCTGCTCCTCGTACTCCCGCCCGGACTGTCCAATCGGCGAACCAGCCTACAGCCTGACACCGATCCAGCAGCCGTCGCCGAACGGAACGATGATGCTCTGCAACCGCTTCTCGGCGGCCATTCGTTCATTGAACGCCTTGACGGCAGGCGCTTCGGGATCGGTTGGATATTCGTCGAACAACTGGCCGAAGGCGAAGGCGTTGTCCGCCATGATGAGGCCACCGCGTCGGACGATCCGAAGGCAATGCTCGAGATAGTCGCCGTAGCCGGCCTTGTCGGCGTCGAGAAAAGCCGCATCGGCGGAGTCAGAAGCGAGCGTGGGCAGCACGTCTCGCGCATCGCCGCGAAGCACCTCGATGCGATCCGCGACCTCGCTCCGGCCAATCCATGATTCGGCGAAATCCGCGAACGCCGGGTCGATCTCAATGGTGCGCACGCGCCCCCTCGCCGGCAAGGCCCGAGCCATCGCGATCGCCGAGTAACCGGCGAGCGTCCCGACCTCGACGACGTCCTTGGCGCGGCTGAGCTTCAGCAGGATCTGAATGAAGGACGCCTGGGCCGGGGATATCCAGATCGCGGGGATGCCGGCTTCGAGCGCAGCTGCTTTCAGGGCGACAAGCAGTGCGTCCTCGCGGGCGGTTCGCGCGGATAGGTACTCGACGTGCTTCGCGGTAATCAGTGTGGCCGATTCCGACATGCCCGCACCGGTTAGCTGGTCACCAATGCGACCGTCGCCTTGATCGTGTCCAGAATCGTCGGCAGCGTCGCCGAGTCGGTTTCGGCCGAGACCGAGATGATCAGGTTGTTGCCACCGGGAAGCGTCGTACCGGCGCTGTAGCTGAACTGCGTCCCCAACGTCGGGTCACTGAGGAACGTGGCCAGATCGATCGTGATCTTTCGCATCGCGAAGTCGATCCCGTTGACCGTCACCGTGCCGAGATCCTCGTCCGTGACGCCAGGAAGCGCATCACCACCGGCGGTTTGCGTCGCATTGACGGTGACGCTGACGGAGATACCGGTCGAGTCCTGCTTATAGGCGGCCGCTGCAACCACGTTCGACAACTGGATCGGCGAGACGGTCTGACACACAAACTCGGCGGGAATCACGACAGTGAAGCCGACCTCGGAGCCATCGAGCGGGTTGTTGGCGCAGGTGAGCGCCGTGCCGCCCGGACAACTCGTTCCCAACAGCGATGCACAGCAAACGATCAGAAGACCACATCGAAACATCGAAACTCCCTTTTGTTGAATCGTCCGCCGAGTCATTCGGCGAGCCGGCGAGGTATCGTCTCCAAGTCGGGGATGCTAGCCACTGGCCCGTCCGCCTTCAAGGCCCACACCCGATTTCCGGGGAGGGGCACCGCGGTTTGCCAACGAGAGCCGCGATTCTGGGCAGGATTCACCAGGGGCCGCTGGCGACCACACCAGTTGGCCGATCCCGACACAGGCCGTATGGTACGGACCCGCGAGCAGGACGCTCCGTGACCCAGACTCCGACTCACTTGGCGGCAGCATGAACCGAGACAAGATCATCGCCATCGAGACCTCCGGACGCCAGGGCTCCGTCGCCTTGGCCGTCGGGCCCGATCTCCTCACCGAAGGTCTGCTCCACGCCCACGCTCAGCACACACGCACACTCATCCCCATGCCAG
>CAYYPB010000505.1:0-2364 GCA_964473405.1 uncultured Planctomycetaceae bacterium | reverse complement strand
TGCGCTTCAACAGATTGATGTCCGTCACGATGCCACACCTACGGCATCTCAGCGATTGCGTTGATGGCTCTCTCGACGCCGCTTGGCGACTCCGCAAGGAGAAGGTCTCACCCCGCAAGCTCATTGCCGCTGTGGAAACGAATCTTCGCATCGCCGGGCAGATGCGCAAGTCGCTCACGACGGTCGAGCAGTTGTTCGCCTGTGCGATCCGGTCCCGCACCTATGCGAACATCCGTTGGGGCTTTGCGCATGGCGTACTCACGCCCAAGCACGCCGAGAAACTCGTCGGCATCCTCAAGAAGATCGACAAGCGACCCATCGACGTCTCGCCGTTGTTGCAGGGAGAGTGCGCGACTTGGATGGATGCGATCCAGTACATCTACGGCCCTCAAACCGGCGGCGGCACGAAGCTCAACGGCAACCGCTATCGCGAGATCACGGGCCAGAACATGGGCGGCTTCAACCGATTCGGCATCGGGGCTCGCCTCGAGAGCGATCCACAGGGCGCGGCCAAGGCTATCCGCGACGGTTTCACCGCGATGGAGCGGCACATGGAGTCCGGCTTCAGCTCGGCGAGCTACCACAACCTCATCAATCTCGGCAAGCGCATGGCCGATGCCAACAAGCTGACCAAGGCCCTGCTCTTGGGCAACACGGGCACCTGGGGACGCGCCTATGTCGTCGCCGCCCGATGCGAGGCCGACCGCCGCGCCACGCGGCTGGTCGTCGAGCTATTCGCCTACAAGAACGAGAAGGGCAAATGGCCCAAATCGCTCGGCAAGCTCAAGGGCAAGTCACTCAAGAAGATCAAACGCGACGTGTTCCGGAAAAAGTCGTTCGTCTATCTTCTCCTAGGCGACCAGCCGTTCCTCTACTCGGTCGGCCAGGATGGCGAGGACGACGGCGGAACCCACGACCGTTGGGACGCGGGGCAGGGCAACGACTTTGTCTTCTGGCCCATCCCCAACAGTGCCGAACTCGTTGCCGCGGCCAAGCTCAACTGCGTTCCGACGAAGAAACTCACGGCGATCGCCACGATCGCCCCCGACCTCGAAGGCAAGCAAGTCACCATCGCCGCCAAGATCGTGGACGAATACCTCAAGCGGGAAACGCGGCTGCACACGCTGCTTCTGCAACAGGACGGGGCCGACATCAATCTGGTTTACGACGCCTCCGTCGTGCAAGACTTGACCGAGAACCAGGCCTTCAAGGAAGGCGCGAAGATTCGCGCGCTGGCCACTGTTGAAAAAGGCGAAGACGGCAAGTGGCGCCTCAGAGTGAACCGCGCAGCCGACATCGCTATCGAAGAGTAGGGGGCTCTATCCAGGCGGGCCACGGACTGCTGGCGCGGGTTGGCATGGGCATGCTAGGTGAAGCGTCATGCGACCCGAACGTCCGCGCGGGCTGAAGCCCGCGGCTCTTCCGCTGCGCTATCGCCCGCGCCGTTGCAGCGGCACGCCATAGCGCGTTCCTTCGCCGGAAATCCGTTGCTCGATAGGCTGCCGCAATTCTTCTTCCGCCGACGGTTGTCGCCGCTCGGCCAGCGTTTGATCGATGCGGGTCCGTAGGTGCGTTACCGCCTCGTCGATGTCATCGGTCACGACGAAAAGATCCAAGTCTTCGGGCGAGATCGTCTCGTATTCATCGAGCAGCGTGTTCTTCAAGACGGCCACGAGCGGCGACCAGAACTTCGAGCCGAACAGCACCACCGGCCCCCGGGGTGTCTTGCCCGTTTGCATCAGGGTCATGCTCTCGAAGAACTCGTCCATCGTGCCGAAGCCGCCGGGAAAGCAGACCATCCCGAGGCAGTATTTCACGAACATCACCTTGCGCGCGAAGAAGTAGTGAAAATCGACGCTGATGTTCTGGTAGCCGTTGCCGGACTGCTCGTTGGGTAGCGATATGTTGAGCCCCACGGACGTGCCGCCGGCCTCGAAGGCTCCCTTGTTCGCCGCCTCCATGATGCCGGGCCCACCGCCGGTAATGACACCGAAGCCCTGCGCCACGAGTTTTCCGGCCAATTCTTCGGCATCTCGATAGTGCTTCGCGTCGGGGCTCGTGCGCGCCGATCCGAACACCGAGACGGCTTGGCCGAGACGACCCATCGCTTCGAATCCGTCGACGAACTCCGCCATGATACGGAAGAGTCGCCACGTCTCTCGAGCAGGATCACGATACATGGGTACATCTGTCATCGGTTGTTGCTCCTTCACCTACGGTTCGGTCCGCCGGCCCTCTGACCTCTCCCCCAGCCCCGGCTCTGCCCGGGGGCGGGGCGCCCCACTGAGCCCCGGGCCCACCCCCGCCGCGCCACGGGGGGCTCAGGGCCACCCGCCCTGCTCCGCCCCGCTCCCCACCGCCGCA
>CAYYPB010000504.1:0-2367 GCA_964473405.1 uncultured Planctomycetaceae bacterium | reverse complement strand
ATGGGCCCGAGGGCCCGAGGGCCCATAAGGGGATGGGGCACCCGCCGAGGCAAGGCTTTTCTCTTCACTTTCTCAATTCACGATTCTACATTCGAACTTCTCAATTCCCCCTCAGTGCTTGAAGTGCCGCGTGCCCGTGAGGATCATCGCGATACCGCGTTCGTTACAGGCCGCGATCGTATCGGCGTCGCGTTTGCTGCCGCCGGGCTGGATGATCGCCGTGATGCCGGCGTCCGCGAGGATGTCGGGCCCGTCGCGAAAGGGGAAGAACGCATCCGACGCCGCGACCGCACCGGGCAGCTTCGCCTCGTGGCCGTTCTCTTTCGCCGCCCAAGTGGCGATACGGCAGCTCATGATGCGCGACATCTGCCCCGCCCCGTTACCGATGAGCATGCCATCCTTGCAGAGCGAGATCGCGTTGCTCTTGGTGTGCTTGCAGACGAGCCATGCCAGCCGCAGGTCGGCCATTTCGGCGTCGCTCGGTTTCCGCTCGGTGACAACTTTCCACTGGTCCTCGTTGAGGCCGATGGCGTCGTGGTCCTGGACGAGCATGCCGCCGGCAATGCGCTTGAGGTCCATCTCGTTCTCGTCCGGCGGCGTTGCCATATCCCCGACGCTGAGCAGCCGGACGCGCTTTCCCCATTTCTTGGCCTCACGGATGACCTCAATCGCCGCCTCGTCAAACTCGGGCGCGAGCCAGACCTCGACGAAGAACGCCCCCGCCCCGGCTTCCTTGCCCCATCGCTTGAGCGACCCCATCACGACCTCCGCGAAGGCCGTGTCGACAGGAAAATCAACCGCCAGAATCCCCCCCATTGCCGCATTGGGATCGCCCAGATACGCCCGTCGATAAGCCTCAACCGGATCATCCGCCATCCCCACGCCGCAAGCGTTCGTGTGCTTCACGAACACACAGCAACGCCGCATATCCGAGGAAGAACTGCGGGCTTCAGCCCGCGGCTCTTCTTTGCTAGAGACACCGCCCTCCACACGCGGAAGAGCCACAGGCTTCAGCCCGCGTGGCGCTGAGACTTCTCGACCCGTCGCAAACCCCCACGCCAACTCTCCACACAACACCATCGCGGCATCCGCATCCGCGTAGTTGTTGAATGACATCTCGACATCGGATGGCGCATCGATGTTAGCCGCATCGGCGGCGCCCAGTAGCCAGCGGTCAGGATCGTCAGCGATCTCGAATGTGTCCGCGCCTTGGTGCGGATTCTCACCGTAACGGAGTCGATTGCTACTCCAAAGGCGCAGCGTTCGGACGAGGGGATTGCCATCCGTCATCTGAGCGGAACTCAGCCAGCTCGCGACGTCGGCGTCATAACCGGCGGTCGTCCAGAACGCCCCAAGAGCGCCCGACTCGTGCAGATCGGCCCAGCCTGACTCGTCGCCCTCGTCACGCCGCGAGCGCAATCTACCCAGGACGAACTCGTAGAAGTCGGCCCTGTCAACCACAACGACATGCTTATGGTTCTTCGCCGCCGCTCTGAGCATGCACGGCCCGCCGATGTCGATCATTTCGATCGCCTCATCGAACGTGCAATCGGGCTTGGCAGTCGTGTCCTTAAACGGATACAGATTCACGACGACCATATCGATCGGCTTGATGCCGTGTTCTTCGAGCTGGCGCATGTGGTCCGGGTTGTCGCGGTCGGCAAGAATGCCGGCGTGGATCTTCGGGTGGAGCGTCTTGACGCGGCCGTCGAGCATCTCCGGAAAGCCGGTGACTTCTTCGACCATCGTGACCGGGACACCCGCCTCCTCGAGGTGCCGGGCCGTGCCGCCGGTCGAGATGATCTCGATGCCGAACTCCTCGACGAGGGCCTTGGCAAACTCGGCGATGCCGGTCTTGTCGTAAACGGCGATAAGGGCTCGTTTGATGGCGATGGAGGACATGTCAGGGACTCACGAAGGGTCTGCGCGGAGGTCTCGACAAAAAAGAAACGACCGACCCGCCGGGTTCGGCGGTCGGTCGTCAGATTAGCAGGAACTGCGGGTTTGGCAAACGCGACTGGACTGAGGCTGTCGGGTCGTCGGTGGAACGACGGCCGCGCCAGCTGAAGCCGGCGGCTCTTCAGGTGAAACCACTCAGCGTCGCACGACGAATCTCTCAAGGCGACCAGTGCATGGTCACACTTGGTTCTGCGGGTTCACCCTGTCCTGTGGCACAGGCGTCTCGCCTGTGGTTCCACCGGCGGGACGCCGGTGCCACAGAGAAGCGGGCTCCTCGTCAACCCGCAAGACGAGGCGTGAAGGTACACTAGTCTTCGTCCTCATCCTCGTCGTCCTCGTCTTCGTCGTCGTCTTCATCCTCGTCGCCGTCGCTGTCAGCGTCATCCTCGTCGGCGTCCTCATCTTCGT
>CAYYPB010000503.1:0-2367 GCA_964473405.1 uncultured Planctomycetaceae bacterium | reverse complement strand
GCGACTCCTCACCCGCGCGGGCTGGGGGGCGGTGTAGGCTGGGGGCGCGGACTCTCATGCGGCCTGGCGGCGGCGCCTGGAGGCGCTCGTGGATCGGCTGCGAGGCGAACTTGGCTCGCCGATGGAAGCCCGCATCTGCGTCGACACGGCCGCCATCGTCGAACGTGAGTTGGCCGAGGCCGCGGGCATCGGCTGGATCGGTAAGAACACGCTCGTGATGAACGCGACGATCGGCTCGACGTTCTTTCTGGGCGAGATCATCACCGACTCGCCGCTGGCTCCAGACACGCCGCAGGTCGATCATTGCGGCAGCTGCACGCGTTGTCTCGACGCCTGCCCGACCGGCGCTTTGACGGCCCCCTACGAGATGGACGCGAGCCGCTGCATATCTTATCTCACGATCGAGCATCGGGACGACATCGACGCAGGCCTGGCTGCGAAGATGGACGACTGGGTTTTCGGTTGTGATGTGTGCCAAACCGTGTGTCCCCACAATCGAACGAGATTCGGCGAGTCAACGGCGCCAGTCGAAGTGGACACGCCCTTCCCGTTGCTCGACGAGATTGCTTCGTGGAACAACATCACCTATCGCCGCGCCGTCAAGGGCAAGGCGCAGGCCCGCGCCAAACTGCTGATGTGGCATCGCAACGCGAAGATTGCTTTCGGCAATGTGACCCCGCCTGGCAGGTCGTAGTGTACTCTCGATGGTAGTCACCCAAGTGAGCCCCGCATGGGGCGAAGTTTGCCTCATCGCTGCGGTGTGCGTACACTCAGAGTAGAGACGGCGCGAGTAGCACAGCCGCCGCCCCCCGCCACGAAGGAAGAGCCGCGGGCTTCAGCCCGCGCGGTGTCGCCCTGCGCGTGACGCATCGAAGAAAGGGCCGGACCATGCCCCAGACGTTCGACTGTCCAAGCTGCTCCGGAACGGTTTCGGCCGAGGTTCCGCCAGGGTCGGAGGTGGAGTGCCCGCTGTGTCGGGAGGCGGTGATCGTTCCCGCGTTCGTAGCCCCCGACGGTTTTCCGGAAGCTGAGCCAGCGTCGATGTGCTATGCTACGGCGGATTCAATTGGGTGGCGCAGCTCGAACGCTGCCTTTGGGGCACTGGTCTGCGGCCTCGTCAGCGTCGTCACGGGTTGTTTCCCCTTGGGCATTGTTGGCAGCATCCTTGGCGTACGAAGCCTGAACCAATGCAAGCGGCAGCCCTCTCGCTACAAGGGCCGGGGCATGGCCATTGCGGGCGTCTGTCTCGGCTGCGCCAGCCTCGTCACTTTCGCGATAGTGTTGAGCGCTGACATCGCTCATCGCAATTGCGTGCGAAATGTCGTATGTGCCGCCAACCTCCGGGGCATTGGACAGGCGATGTACATCTACGCCCAGGACGAACCCGGTGTCTTTCCAGCCATTGGGCCCATCGATGCAGGCAACACGGGCGCGATGCGCGTCTTCGGCGGGGCGGCACTGGGCCAAGTCAACCCAGATCGCCTCAACGCCCCCACGGCCGGCAGCCTTCCTTCGCCGACGGTGGACATGTGGGCCGTCGTTCGAGCGGGCAACGCCACGGTCAAGCAGTTCCTCTGCCCCAAGACAAGAGACACACGCGATCCAGTCCAGAACGCGATGAACTACTACGACTTCGCAGGCGCGGCCAATCTCAGCTATGCCTATCAGTACCAGCACGACGCGGATCGGCGGCTCATCGGCACGCTCTCGGAGCCGAGCTTCCCGTTCATGGCCGACGCCAATCCGTACATCAAAGGCGGCGTCACGGGCAGCATCCAGGCGGACCGGCTCTCTCAGTCCCGTGGCAACAGCGCGAACCACTCCAACCGCGAGGGCCAGAACGTCCTCTATCAGGACGGCCATGTCATGTTCGAGAAGGGCCCCGACTGCGGATTGTCCGGCCGGACGACCATCCCGCAGGTTTCGCGCGCTCGCGACAACATCTACACAACGCATACGCCTGGCACGTCGGTCGACCCCGGCAGCGCGGCGCCGACGGCCAAGGTGTGCAACCTGGGCAGTCGATCAGACGCGTGTCTGGTTCCGTGAGGCGTCCAGGTCAGAGCCGCGACCGTCGGGGAGCGCACGGCCCTCGATCTTGGAGGACATCGCGACACTGGTCGGTCTTCTTCGGTCGCGACGAGGAACGCCGCCATGCGTCGACGGAACGACTCACTCAGGCATGGGCTCACCGGCCGCGTGAGCGCCGGTCGCTCCCTGACGGTCGCGGCTCTGATCACTGCCATCGGCACGGACACTTCTGATCAACGGCGAAACGTCGACCGGCTGGTGTGCGACGTGCGCCGCCACTGACGCCAGATGCGTCCGGACCGTGAGCGGCGGGGGCGGGGGAGACCGCGCTGGGAC
>CAYYPB010000502.1:0-2378 GCA_964473405.1 uncultured Planctomycetaceae bacterium | reverse complement strand
CCGCTTGTAGACCGACCCGGAGCCCGTGCCGTCCGCATGTGGATAGGCGAAGGCACCTGTGTGGGCGTTGACTTCCCACTTGGGACCGTTGCCTTGAGAACCGTTCAATGACGACGAGTACGGATCGGAACAGCCGATGCCGAGTAGATTGCCACCGCCCCCCGGCTGGCAAGTGCAACACTCGTTTCCTTGGAGGGCGGTGAAACCGTGCTTGAGCCAGCTCTGGCCGATGTGTTCGAGCCGCGAGGAGCCGTCGGGCATGCCCTTGTATCGGTAGAAGTTCTGCCCGATGACCGGATGCTCGGGGGTTCCGGATATCCACAGCAGCCCTTCGTCACCGATGTTGCAGGAGATCGTGCCGACCGCGAAGGCCTCGATGCCTGCATCGGATGCATAGTTGCTGGTGCCGTAGAGGGCGCCGACGATGACGTCCGGACCGACCACGGGTGGAAACGGTGCCGGATTGGGCGGGCAGACTGTCGGCGCTCGGGGCGTGCCGCCGCGAGGCGAACCAGCCGGTGCGCCCTCTTGCAGGATGTCCGGATCCTCGCCACCGCTCCAAGCGAGCGAGACAATTGCATCGAACGTGCCGATGTTCTTGCCGGCCAACTTCTCGCTGCCGAGCGAAGCGGCGAGGTCGGGCATGATGACGGCACTGCCGAGTTCGAGGGTCATGGTCCGCGAGGGCCGACCGAATCCCATCTTCGACGAGTGCAGCCCTAGCAAGAGAATCTCTCGGCCCTTGCCGACGGAACCGGAGAGCATGTAGGAGTACTTGCCGCCGGGCTTGGCGGGGCGGAGCCGCAGCGCTTCGATGGCCACGACGCTCTCGCCGTATGAGAAGGTCATGCCCTCGTCGAATGCGACGGCGCCGCCGGTGAACTGCTCGAAAACGCCTCGCGTTTCGAGGATGCCCAGCGAAGAGGCTGCGTTGATCGTGAGATCGATACGCGCATCGGAGGCCGAGGGGACCATGCGCATGCCGAGCGACTCGAGTAGCCCGACGTCGAGTGAGAGGGCGGCCTTGCCCTCCACGACTGTCCAGAAGGTCTCGGCTTGAGAGACAGCGGGCCACACCAAGGCGGCTGCCATACACGACAGGATTCCAATGCGACGACAGTTCATGTTCCTACTCCCTTGCGCGGCTGAACGACGGCGATGCGGCATCGAACGGGACGCAGCAGTCCCCGGTCCTCGAAGGTTCGAGGCTCGGTCAACCTGTGCTAGTGATTTGTGGGGATGCTTCACCCCTCTCTGGTGCTCGCGCCATATTTTGTACCACACTGCGAGTGGCAGTTCAAGGTATGCCTATAAGGAGATAAACATGCCCCGAAGTCGCAAGGCTTCCGACGTGCTCAGGCTCCTTCAAATCGTCGGAATTGGCCGGCGCGTCCGATCGCGTCCTGTGCGACGTGGCATGACGGGGGCCGCGTTCGATTGGCCCGCATGTTGCGCCCGGCCAGCGGTGTGATCGCCGGAGCGGTTTCCCTCGGATATGGAAACAGAAAAGCCCCGGACCGCGAAGGTCCGGGGCTCCTCATGTTGGTTTGATGCTTCCGATGTCTGTCGATCCGAAGAAGGCTAGGCCGACCGGATCGAACCGCGCCGCCGGCTAGTTCAGCAGCGCGTTGACCATGTCTGGGATATCCCCGACGTCCACACTGTTGAGGCCGTCGAAGTCACCGGCACACGCCTCGGTTGGCGTGGCACCGTTGATGATGGCATTCACGAACTGTTGGATGTCGTCACCGTTCGTGAAGCCGTCGCCGTTCATGTCGCCGTCGGCCGGTCCGGTCGGTGTGTGGACACAGTCTCCGTTCACGTCACACGCGTCGATCGTACATGGATTGCCATCGTCGCAATGTCCGGCGATGGTGCATTCGACCGGGAAGTTGAGCTGGGCGTATCGCCCGATGTCGGTCGCGCTCTGGTCCGTGCCGTTGTAGAGGAGATAGCCCACCATCGGTGCACCTGGCTGGCCGACTCGGATCTTGTGCAGCAGTTCCCATGGGTTCTGTACGGCGATCGTGCCGACGAAGATCGCACCCGGCCCCGGATCGAAGTCGATAGCCGTGCCGTCCGCACCGTGGCAGGCCGCGCAGGCGGTCCCACCCGAAGGCGGCGCGGCGTTGTAGTCGATCTGGCCCAGGGCCGGGTCGCCGAGGAACGCCTTTGTGGGAGCGTCGATGTAGGTATCCGTGTCGATGACGAGATCTTGCAGGAACTGAACAAGGTCCCAGATGTCTGCGTCGGTCATGCCGGCGGTGCCGAACCCGTGGCCATCAGGATCGATCGGACTCTCGGGGTTCTTGATCACGTCGAACATTTGCTGGGCGGTCAGGAGGGAGCCGAACACGCCCCCGCAGCCGGGCAAGTGC
>CAYYPB010000501.1:0-2380 GCA_964473405.1 uncultured Planctomycetaceae bacterium | reverse complement strand
TCTGGACCTGCGCCGGTGCGTGGGACACCACCCGCAGACGCCCCATCTCCCGCACTTATCGGGTCTCACCGATTCAGCACGATCTCGCCCACCGTCGCCGCACCCAACAGCAGGCTGATGCAGCCGTTCAGCGTGAAGAAAGCGAGGTTAACCCTAGACAGATCGTCCGGTTTGACGACGGCCTGCTCCGCCGCGAGCAGCAAGGCGGTCAGACCGACGCCGCCCCCGTAGAGCCAGCCGAGGCCCGCTTCCAGGCCGAGCCAGACGAGCAGCGCCACCGTGAGGAGATGGCACAACCGCGATATCAGTAGTGATCGGGCGATTCCGAGCTTCGCCGGCATCGAGAACAGGCCGTCCCGCCGATCCGACTCGACATCCTGACAGGCGTAGATGATGTCGAAGCCCGCGATCCAGAAGAGGACGACACCCGTCAGAAGGATGGCCGGCAATCCCAGCGAGCCCGGGTCGATGGCGATCCATGCCGCCAACGGGGCAAAGGAAATGGCGAGGCCTAGGATGAAATGGGCGAGCGTCGTGAATCGCTTGGCGTAGGAATACCCCGCCAGCAAGGCCAACGATGGCAGCGACAGGTACAGGGGCCAGGCATTCTCGCAGAAGATCGCCAAGCCGCCGCAACCGGCGACGAAGACGAGACCGGCGGCGATTGTGAACGCGCCGGCGGTCGACCGGGAGATTCTGCCGGCCTGGATCGGGCGACCGGCCGTCCGTGGGTTTCGTGCGTCGATCTCCACATCGGCAATCCGGTTGAACGTCATCGCGAAACTTCGGGCGGCGACCATGCAGAGAACGATGAGGCCGGTTTGCGTCCAACTCGGCAAGCCGCCCGGCAGATGACGCCCGGCGAGGAAAGTCGCGATCAAGGCGAACGGCAGCGCGAAGACCGAGTGGGAGAACTTGACCATCTCCCCCCAGACGCGAATGGTGGCAAGTACCGTCATGGTCGCATTCTATCTCACCGACACCGTTCGTGCGCCGAGCAGAAACACGAAGAAGAGCCACGGGCTTCAGCCCTTGGCCTTGCCCATAGGTTCCTTCCGTGTGGGCGCCTCGCCGGAACGACGCCGATGGTGGTCAGGCTTGGCGGGATTGACCCCCGAGGGGTCACGGACAGTAGCCACGGGTGGAGCGCAACGGAACCCGTGGGAACGATCGCCCCTTGCGCGATTCCGCGCCGGCAGGGGCGGCGGATGCCGAACGCCTTCGCCCCGCCGGATCGCGCATGCATATGACTCCCTGCGCGAGCCCTTCAGCCGCCCCCCCGGGGCGGAATGTGCGTATTTCCGTCCGTGACCACGGGTTCCGCTGCGCTCCACCCGTGGCTACTTGCCGTCGTCCCTTCAGGGCGAGTCCGTGGACCAACCTCCTCAAGAGGGCGGGACGGAGATTTGGTTACAGCCGCGGGCTTTCCCGGCGCGCCGGGACGCGACCGTCCGGCTAGGCGAGAAACGCCTCGATCTCCGACGCCCGGGCATCCCAGGAATTGCGGCGAGCGAACGCGATGCGGGCCTCGGCATCGTCACACGGCGCTGCCAGGGCGTCGCGCAGCAACGTCGTTACCTGCTCGGCCTTGTGACCCGCGAGGACGAACCCATCGAACGAGGCCGTATCGGCACAGGCGGTCGAGACGACGGGCTTGCCCATCGCCAGGTATTCGTAGTTCTTGACGGGATTGGCGTTCCGGACGCTCTCGCTGTCGCGAAACGGCACCCAGCAGACGTCGAAGTCGGCAATGTGACGAGGCACGTGTTCGTGCGACACGGCGCCGATCAGGCGAACGTTCTCTCGCCCCTGCAGCCACCGGATATCCTCACCCTCGGTGTGCGGGCCGACGAAAACAAAATCGACATCGGACAAGGCCGTGACGACATGGCGAATCCCCCGCCAGTCGATCCACTCCTCGTTCTCTAGCAAGGCGCCGACGAAGCCGACGATCGGTCGCCGCTTCGATGCGCGTGCGTCGGGCAACCGCGCCTCGGCAGCATCGAAGCGATCGACGTCCACGCCGTTCTTGATCATCGCCACGGGCAGATCGGTTCGACGTGACCGGATCGCGTCGCGCAGCACCTCGGCCGTCGCAATCGCCCCATCACAGCGGTCGATGAGCTCGCCCTCCCAGGGCTTGTAGATCCGATGAAACGCCGGGTCCGGCGCGTGGACGGTCAGATCGTCGATGCAATCATAGACAACAGTATTGAATGGAAGCACGTCGAGCCAGGGCAGCCACATCGGCGTGACCACCAGCGCGGCGGATCGCTCCCAACAGATCAACCGGTCGAGCCGGCGGCGAAGGGCATGCGCGCCGCTTCGGATCATCGCGCGAAGGGGGCGCTCGTGCGTTTGCGGCCACCATCGAAAGTGG
>CAYYPB010000500.1:0-2400 GCA_964473405.1 uncultured Planctomycetaceae bacterium | reverse complement strand
CGAGCTGCTTCATCGCCGCGTCCATGCACTCGACAGCCGTGGCCACGCCGAGCCGTTGGCCCGTGGTCACGGCGTCGCCGCTGCGAACGAGGTTCATGCGTCGTAGGGCCGCGGCATCCATGGCGAGTCGCGTCGCCATGCGATCCAACATCCCCTCGTAGGCAATCGCGAGTTGGCAAGCGCCAAAGCCTCGCATCGCGCCCGTGGGGTTGTTATTCGTGAAGACGCCATAGACATCGGCGTGGACGTGCGGCACGCGGTACGGCCCCGTCGCGTGGCTGGACGCCTTGCGCAGCACGGCGGGCCCCGTCGAGGCGTAGGCTCCTTCGTCGGAATAGACCGTGATCTTGGCCGCCGTGAGCGTGCCGTCGGCCATCGCACCGAGCGTGTAGTGAATCCGCAGCGCGTGGCGCTTGTGGCGAGCCAGCATCGACTCGGCGCGGCTGTATCGCATGGCGATCGTCTTGCTGGGATGGCGCAGGGCGATCATGCCCAGCATGACCTGGATGCTCAGGTCCTCGCGACCGCCAAAGGCACCGCCCGTCGCCGGCGAGATGACGCGCACGGCCTCGGCCGGCAATCCCAGCGACAGGGCGGTCAGACGCTGCTCCTCGTGGACCCACTGGCCGGAGACATGAATCGTCAGCAGGCTGTCGTCCCAACGGGCGATGCCGGCCTCCAGGTCGAGGAACGCGTGATCGACCGTCTGCGTGACGAAGGTGTCACTAACAATGGCATCACTGGCGGCCAGCGCGGTGTCCACGTCTCCTTTGCGCAGCCGTTTGCCACCCATGATGTTGCCGTCGGGATGCAGCTTCGGCGCGTCGTCCGCCATCGCGCCATCCATCGTCGCGACAACCGGCAGGGGTTCGCACTCGACCTCGACGGCATCGCGACCGAGCCGGGCAGCCGCCTCGGTCGTGGCGACGACGAGGGCGACGGTATCGCCGGCGAAAAGAATGAGATCCTCAACAAGCACCGGCTGATCGCGGCGAATCACGCCCTGGCGGTTCGTGCCGGGCATGTCCTCGGCGGTGTAGACGGCAATCACACCGGGCAGCTTCAACGCTTCGTCTTTGTTCACCTTGCGAAGCCGGCCGTGAGCGCAACCGGCGCGGACGGCCTGGGCGAAGAGATCGACCCTGCCCGGAAAGAGATCGGCGGCGTACAACTCGGCGCCGGTCACTTTGTCCACGCCGTCGACGCGTCGCTCGCTTCGACCAACCGGCCCCTTCGCGCATTCAACGAAGGGCGTGTGCGAAGGTCCGACGAGCGGCTGCGTCGCCTCGGAATGTTGCGACGTACTCATGCCGACCACTCCTGGGCCGCGGCGCGCATGGCTTCGCGAATCGCCGTATAGCCCGTGCAGCGACAGATGTTGCCTTCCAGGGCATTGACGAAGGCATCTTCGGACGCGCCGGGGTTCTCTTCGAGAAAGGCCTTGGCGGCCATGATGAGGCCCGGCGTGCAGTAGCCGCATTGGGCCGCGCCACTGGCGAGGAACTTCTCTTGGAGGACGTGCAGTTTCTTGCCGCCGGCGAGGCCTTCGATGGTTTGGATCGTCCGACCCTGCATCTGCGGCGCAAGGACGAGGCAACTGTTCATCGCCATGCCGTCGACGATCACTGTACAGGAGCCGCACTCGCCTTCGAGGCACGACCCCTTGGTGCCGGTGAGGCCGAGTCGATCTCGAAGCGTCTTCAGGAGTGTCTCATTCTGCGGCACATCGATATCGACGACCCTGCCGTTGACGGTGCATTGGAGTCGCCAAGTCGTTCTTGCGGTAGCTTGCGTCATGATCGCCCCCCCGCCGCGCCGGTATCTCGAAGCCGTCGAAGCAATCGACGAACGAGTACGCCGCACATCGCACGGCGGTAGGACGCGGTCGCCCGATGGTCGTCGATGGGCGATACTTCACGCATGGCGGACTGCGCCGCGGCCTCGATGGCCTCCTCCGCGCAGCCGTCCTGTTCGATGATCGCCTCGGCCTCGGCGGCGCGAAGGACCGTCGGAGCGACGCTGCCCAAGGCGATGCGCACGCCGCCGTCCGGCGAGAGGCCGATGGCTGCGCAGACGACGCTGATGTTGATCGCGCCGCGCTTGCCGATCTTGTAGAACGCGCTTCGCCAACCGTCCGGCACATGCACGCCAGTGATGAGTTCGTCCGGCTTCAGAGTCGTCTGTTTGAAGCCCGTGAAGTAGTCCGCGATCGGCACGCGCCGCGTGCCGCGCGCCGGGTGGGCCAGTTCGACGACTGCGTCGGTGGCTAGCAAGGCGACGCAGCCGTCGCCCGCCGGCGAGGCCGTGCCCAGGGTGCCGGCGATTGTGGCACGGGCTCGGCTCGGCGCGCTGCCGACCTGTGACGCTGCGCGCCGGGTGCGCGCGCGTCGTCGACGGGGG
>CAYYPB010000499.1:0-2405 GCA_964473405.1 uncultured Planctomycetaceae bacterium | reverse complement strand
GAAGAGCGGTTCAGCAGGAATGCCGAGACCGATCTCGTATGCCGTCTTCCGCTTGGAAAAAGACAAACCGCGGCTGCTCGCATTCTCGCTGTCATGTGCTCTGAGCGGCGCGTCGCAGTGCCGCGGCAGCCGACGGCGGAGCGCCGGGCGAAGACCGGCCCCGCCGCAGAGCGACTCGGCCTGACGATCATCCGTCCCACGCCGATGGACGATCTCCCCAAGGCATTGGCCGAAGCCGGTCGGGCTCCGGACCTCATCCTCGTCGACGCCCCGTGCCTCAACACCGGCGTCCTCGCTCGGCGACCGGAGGCGCGATACCGTGCGGGGGCGAAGACGTTGAAGTCCATCGTTGCCGTTCAGCGCGGCATTCTCGAACATGCCGAACGGCTCGCCGGGCCGAATACGCGCATCATCTACGCGACGTGCTCGCTCGAACGTGAGGAGAACCAGACGCAGGTCGAAGGGTTCTGCGAGACGTTTGCGGATTGGCAGGTCGAACGATCAAAAATGACGCTGCCGGACCAGGATCGCGACGGTGGATTCGCGGCGGTGCTTGTCCAGCGGCAGAAACGAGAGCAACCAACGTCAAACGAAGGGCCGTAACGATGGCTAAGGCCAGGGCTAAACAGGCGATGCTGTCCTTGATCGACCCGCCCGAGGTCCGGACAACGCGCGTGGCCACGGTCGCATTGCTCAAGCCGATCGACAAGACCTACAGCTATCGGATTCCCGATGCGTTGGCCGCCGCCATTCTGCCGGGTATGCGCATCACTGTGCCGTTCGGACGCCGCGATTTGCCGACGACCGCGTTCTGTTTGAGTGTCAGCGAGGAGGCATGGGACTCGACGCTGAAGCCGGTTCTCGATTGCGTCGATGACGAGCCTTTGCTGGACGCGGGGTTGCTCGAACTCGGCCGGTGGACGTCGCGGTATTACGCTGCGCCGCTGGGGCGGACGCTTGATCTCATGGTGCCGACGGCCGCCAAACGGCAAGCCGGGTGGCGGCGGGTTCGGTTTGCCGTGCTGGCCGCGCCGATCGAGGGCGAAGAGGAAACTCGTCGTTCGGCGAAGCAGGTTGCCGTTCTTGCGGCGTTGACCTCGGCGGGCGGGGAGATGCCTGTCGCCCAGTGCGCCGAGGTCGCGGGGTGTACGCCGACCGTCATCACCGCGCTCGCCAAGAAGGGTCGCCTGACGATCGTCACCCGACGCGAGCGCGTGCCGCCGGACGACCACGGCGTCGAGCGCGACGAACCTGCCTACGAACTCAACGCCGATCAGACGCTGGCGGTCGAACAGATCGCCGCCGCGATGGACGACGCCACGTTCTCCGTGCAAGTCCTTTTCGGCGTGACCGGCAGCGGCAAGACCGAGGTTTACATCGCCGCCATGCGCCGCGCCCTGGCCGCCGGCAGGCAGGCGATCATGCTCGTGCCCGAGATCGCCCTGACGACGCAGACCGTGCGCCGGCTCCAGCAGCGATTCGACCGCGTGGCCACGATCCATAGCGGTCTGACTGGCGTACAGCGATCTCGCGTCTGGGCGGCTGTCCGGGCCGGCGACATCCCCGTTGTCATTGGTACGCAGAGCGCCGTCTTCGCCCCTTGCCCCGACCTTGGCGTGATCATCGTCGACGAGGAAGCCGAGCCGAGCTACAAGAGCCTGTCGGCCCCGCGATACCACACGCGGGACATCGCGGTCAAACGCGGGCACATCCTCGACATTCCGGTCGTATTGGGTTCGGCCACACCGTCGCTGGAGACCTGGCACAATCTTCAGCAGAAGAAGCATTACCACCTGATCCGTCTGCCCGCCCGTGTTCGCGGCCTAGCGATGCCCAAGGTGCACCTCGTGGACATGCGAATCGAACAGCACGCCCGACGCGGGGTACATCTGCTCTCGCGGGCGATGGAGCTGCACCTGACGCACACGCTGGACCGCAAGGAGCAGGCCGTGCTGCTGCTCAACCGCCGGGGGTATGCGAGCTACCTTCACTGCGCACGCTGCGAGACGGTCGTCATGTGCAAACGTTGCTCGATGAGCATGGTGTTTCATGCCACGAGCGGCCTGGCCCATTGCCACTATTGCCAGGCCAAGACCCGCGTGCCCAATCAGTGTGAAACCGTGGGCTGTGACGGAACGCTCGTGCGATTCGGCATGGGGACGCAGCGGGTCGAAGAGGAGTTGAAGCAGAAGTTCCCCGCCGCTCGAGTCCGCCGCATCGACTCGGACATCATGAAACGGGCGGGCGACTATGCCGAGATGCTCGGGGCCTTCGAGCGCAAGGAGTTCGATGTTCTCGTGGGCACGCAGATGGTCGCCAAGGGGCTCGATTTTCCGTTTGTCTCATTTGTGGGAGTGGTCAGCGCCGATACGGCCCTTGCCCTGGCGGATTTTTGTAGCGGGGAA
>CAYYPB010000498.1:0-2418 GCA_964473405.1 uncultured Planctomycetaceae bacterium | reverse complement strand
AGTCCTGCGCGCACGCCTCTGACGGTGACAAACAGGAGCGGCGATGAGCGTCCGGGAGCGGAGCGGCCGTTGCCGCGATCCTGTGCATCGCTTGTTTGGTCGCGCCCCAACGGGAAGCGCTTCCCGTTGGGGCGCGGCTAAATAGGTAAAGGGCGCGGCGGGACATGCTCTCAGGAAACGCCGGCACCGGGCGCGATGTCGGCTGAAGGTGAGATGAGAATCACCTGCGAATGGTCTTCGCTCGACGCGGCGAGCAGCATCCCCTGGCTCTCTTCTCCGCGCATCTTTCTCGGCTTGAGGTTCTTCACGACGACGATGAGCTTGCCGACCAAGTCCTCCGCGGCGTAGTGCTCCTTGAGACCGGCGACGAGTTGCCGTTGCTCCGTGCCGAGGTCGATCTGCAGGATGAGCAGTCGGTCCGCGTCGGGATGCGGCTTGGCCTCGAGTACCTTGGCCACGCGCAGGTCGATCTTCGCAAAGTCGTCAAATGTAATCGTCTCGGGTGTTTCGCTCATGGTGAGGGGCTCCTTGGGGGTTCAATCGGGGACGCGGCATTCGGCACTGGAATACTGTGACAGGCGCGTGCCGCCGGCAGCCAGCCGTCGATGACGGCACGCGGATTTCGCTGTTCTCGGCGGAACGCATCACGGTCATCTGGGCCGACCGCCGGTCAAGGTCGGAGCGGCATCATCGAGCACACGAACCGTGGCCATGCCGCGGTACTCCTTGTTGTCGCGCGTGACGAGCAGCACGGTGATGCGATGCAGGCCCGGCGAGTCGAGGACCTTCGCTCCGCGCGGCCCGTCGTCCATCCAGACACCGTTGTTCTTCCACAGAAAGTCGGCGCCACGCAGCACGTCCCGAGGCAAGTCCACGGCATAGGACAGATAGTAGGGTGCCGAGCCCACGGCGGGCCCCTGGATGTCGATGTTCGCGCAGCGGGCACCGCTGCGAGGTCGCGCAGCCGGACGCTGGCGGCGATTGGCGCTGGCCGACTGTGGAGGTGCAGTCGCCTTCGGCGTCGGCTTCTTCGCCGAGCCTCTGCGAGGGCTCGGCGTTCGGGGCGAGGACTCCTTGCCACGAGGCTTGGGCAAGGGCTTGGTGCTATCCGCCTTGGGCGGCTGTCGGCGTCCTCTGGAACGGTTGCTAGCCAACCACCGGCTGTAGTCTCTGGAACCGGCGTCCTGCGGCTCGAACGCTCGCGCCGGCGCGGCTGTCTTCGGCGGTTCGGTGCGAGGCGATGGCGCAGGGGTCTTCGGCGTCTCCTTGGCGGAAGGCGGTTTGGAACGCTGCTTTCGATCCCCGGCGGGCTTGGGTTTCTCGGCAGTCTTGCGATCGGAGGCGACGGCCGTTGTGCCCGCCGCAGTGGGGGGCGACTTGCTCGCGGTTCGTCTACCGAACATCGGCTCGGGCTGCAGATTGTGTGCGGGCTGTCGATCGAAGGGGTAGCTTCGGCCGGCACTCGTACTTACATAGCGGATGATCGGGTCGTGGGTGAGTCCCGGCCGTGTCCTACGGCTTCGCGGCGTCGGCTTGGTGTTGACGGGCTCGCGGGCTGTTCGCCGAGGCGTGTCTCTCGCCAAACGCGTCGGGCCCTTTGGAGACATCTGCGCGATCAGTTCCTTCGGCGGGTAGTACTCGGTCATCTGCACCTGCCTCACGGTCTGCGCAGCTTTGATCGGATGCAGCGGCGTGATGTTGAGTTGTTCGGCGAAGAAGGCGGCGGCCGTTTGCGGTATGCGTTTGTGACCCATGTGGTCGATCATCTTGCCCCGAACCGTATCGAAGTTGCGCGCCGTGTACCACGCCACGGCCATCTGCGACTCGCTCTTGCAGGCCGCGAAATCCCCGTCGCCGATGAACAGAGCAACCGGCATCTCGCGATACAGTCGCACGGTGTCGTCTCGGAGCAATTCCCCGCAGAAGTTGGACAAGCGTGTAGCGATACACGAAAACCGGTTGGGAAAGCGGTTCGGGAAATAGTGGGCCAGATAGCCGCCGCAGGACCAACTCGTAGACAACACGCGATTGGGGTCGGCCCGCGTCGTATTGAACACATGGTCCATGATTGCCAGGGTGTTCTTGACGTCGGTCAGAACGTAGCCGTGCTTGTCGGTCGTGAGCGGATACTCCATGAACGAATCGCACGTTTCCAACTCGGGGGCACAGATGACATAGCCGTAGAAGTCGGCCTCTTTCTCCCACTCGCGTTCCTGCGGGATCGCGTTGTCGTAAGGCTTCATGCCGTGGAAGGTCATGACCAACGGCCAGCGGCGGACGTTCGGATAGTTGGGGTGGCGACCGTTGTTGCGAATGTAGTCGACCGGCAGATACAGATGATAAACGCCGCCGGTCAGCGGTTCGACAACGCGCTTGCAGAGCCCACACCCGCGCGCGTGGGGGGCGCACACTCACCGA
>CAYYPB010000497.1:0-2423 GCA_964473405.1 uncultured Planctomycetaceae bacterium | reverse complement strand
TGACCGGCTCGCTTGTCCCGGCGAGCTGGGAGGGCTCGGGGCGGGGACGATGCTCTGTGCCGCTTGCCCGATTCACAAGTCGCCTGAACTGTCATGGACCCGGGGGTTCCTATCGGATTCTTCACACGATGCGGGGTGAGGCCTCAGAACCCGGCGAGCTCTGCGGAGGTCAGCGCATGACTACTCCGCCGAATCCGTGGAGCAACATCGATGCAGTGACGGAGAACCTGGTGCGAGAAATCTCGCCAAGCACGCCCGATAGCCGCTGATCCCCATCAAGCCATCTGAAGTACTCGGACCGGTCGTCCGATCAAACTACCAGTACTGGCGCCGCCTCCATTATCGGTGGGGCATCGCAAGCCGATGGAACCGCTTGCCCAGCGGCCCTGCGAATCGCACAGTGTATTACTGAGGCGCTGTCGAACATCGGCCGGTGTTGTTGCGGATTGGACGCATGCAGATAGGCACAGACCCATCGCAGATTGCCGCCTTGACGGGCCTATTCCCGACGGGAACCGGTACATCCGCAGGCGGGGCCGCGCAGACATCCTCGCCCTTCGGGCCCTCTTCGATCCTCTCGCTGGGCGGCGGCTTAGCGGCCACGAACAACACTTACACCGATCTCGCCGCGATGGCCATCCTGGGCGGATCGCCCGCCGCGCCGTCGGCGCAATCGCAGCAACTAAACAACACGGAGAAGGCCGCCCTCAAAAGGGCCTTCGCGCTGATCGACGACCGGCAGTTGGACGAGGCCGAGTCGACCTTGAAGGACATCCTGCGAGGTAACAGGAGCAGCGCTTCGGTGGTCCATGCCTTGGGCATCGTCGAACACACGCGCGGTGATCTCGAAAAGGCCGAGGCGCTCTTCCGTCGCGCCGACTATCTCGCGCCGACGCGCGGTTACCGCGACGATGCCGACAACGCACGGCTGCTGCAAGAGGACGATGCCACGGTCGTCGAGAAGGCGGCCGAGTTGATGGCCAACTCAAACACACAGGACAGGGCCACACGCCTGCTGCTTCACGTCACAGAACGCAGCCCGGCATTCGCCGGCGCGAAGATAGAACTCGGCAAAGGGCTGATCTCCCAAGGCGATCTGCTCGGCGGCATCAGCAACCTATTGACGGCGTCCGCCATCGGCGACGAGGACGACAACGCGAAGATCGAGAAGGTCGCGGAGGAGTTGGTTGAGCTGCTGCCCACGGCACCCCAGGCCCGACGCCTTCTCGGCCGCGCACAGAACCACCTCGGCAAGTACGAAGAAGCCCTGGTCTCGCTCAACACCGCGACCGATCTTTCCGGCAGCGATCTCTTCCACGCGTCTGACCTAGCCGCGGCGAAGGTCGGCATCGGTCGCGACCTGCTGGCCCAAGGCGACTTCATGCGGGCACTCGGCCACTTCAAGGAAGCCAAGGAGTTGGATCGGTTCAATGCCGATGTCGGCGTCGCCTTGGGAGAGGGCCATCTGGCCAAGGCCAACCGGCTGCGCAGTCTGGGCGACCTGTCCGGTTCCATCAAGAGCTACGCCGACGCTTCGACTGCGATCGGCTCTAACGGATCAGACACGCTTCGCCGTCGCGTCGCCGCGTCGGCCTGGACTGCCGGCATTCGTATGGAGCAGAAGAACATCGCGGCAGGCGACAACATCGACGAGGAGGCCCTGGCGTTCCAAGCCGCCTACAACATGGATCGCGACAACCTCGCCTACAAGCGCAAGCTCGCCGAGATCCGCACGACCAGTGGCGATCAGTCAGTGGCCGATGGGGAGTTCGTCGACGCCATCGGCTCCTACCGGCGTGCCTACGATCTGTACGAGGGCAATACGACCTACCGCGACAATCTGGTCAACGCCCACACGCTGCGCGGCGACGAGTTGATGTCGGAGTACAAGTACACCGAGGCCATCGCGGCCTACGACGAAGGCTACCGCGTCTATACAAATGACGAGGCCGTCACCGCCGGCCTTGCCGACGCGTACAACGCCCGCGGCGCCGACTACATCTCCAAGAACCAACCCCTCCAAGCCCTCGATGACATCAAGGCGGCCCTCGCCCTGTTCCCCGACAATGCCACCTATCTGGCAAACTACGAGCTGGTCAAGGCCTACGACCCCGACTACGAGGCGTAGGCGCCGCGAACTCTGGTCGCGGCACGAAGTCCCATGCGAGCGATTGTCTCGGGGGTCCATGACAGTTCAGGCGGCATAGATCCGAGCCCCAAACGAGGGTGCCCGGCTCCTTCCAGGGGTAGCCGGCGGACGCGATGATCGAAGGGTGCGCCACATCCTCGTCCGTTCCCCACCCCCATGGGCCCGAGGGCCCATAAGGGGATGGGGCACCCGCATGAACCTTCTCCGAAAGCCGGATGGGGGAAATCCGCACGTCCGGTTCGATGAGCGGGACGTGGAAACGGAGCACGGCCGG
>CAYYPB010000496.1:0-2424 GCA_964473405.1 uncultured Planctomycetaceae bacterium | reverse complement strand
ACCACGGCCAAGGTGCCGCTCGACCGTGCCACCCATCAATTGAGTGGCGTCGGAGCACTAGAACAAACGATGATGACGATTCCCACTACCCCCCGGGGGGCAAGGAACCTTCCAATATCGGGCATGACAGGCAGAGACTGCACGCGAAAACCGCGGAAACCCCACCTGCGTCGACGATCCTTCGCCGTCAATCGTCGGCCTGGCGACCGACTCTCCGTCCGTGCAAGACCGCAATAGCGGACCTCTCAGCAGGGCAAGCGCCCAGCCCCTATTCCGCCCGAACCCTAGCCATTGCGTCCTTCGCCCCCTACCACCCCCCAGGAGCCGACGACTATACCCAGAACCCAACCGCCAGGAAAGCCCCAGGCACACCGCCCGGAGCCCAACGTGCCGAGAAGCGGGACGAAATCGAACCACTCCTTGCCACCTTCTTCCAGGCGACACCCGAGCCATCAAGTTACGCGAATCGACAGGCAACCAAGCCCCATCGACCCGGCAATCCGAACGCCGCCCCAAGTCCCGTCGAAAGCCATCGCCAGAGCCTCCAGCCCCAGCAGGCACGCCCAAACCCGTTCGCATACGATCCACCGCCGTCAACCTGCTTCGACATTCGTGGAACCGGCAAGGCCCCCGGAGCGTCCAAACCCTCACAAGGAGCCCGATCATGTCCCCATTGAGATTCACCCCCATCGCCACCGCCTTCCTCGCCGCCACCCTCCTGGCCGGCGCATCCGGCGCCGCAGCCTCTGACACCGCCAAGAACGAGTCGGGAATCGCCCTCACCGTCTATTCCTCCGCCGACCCCGCAGGCTTCGACCCCCAACGATTCATCGCCCAACAACGCAAGGGCGCCGACCCCGCCTTCGCATGGCAGGTCCCCGGCTTCGGCGTGGTCAAGGAAGTCCGCAGCGTCGATCTCACCGCCGGGCTCAACGATCTGCCCTTCACCGACGTCGCCCAGTTCATCGACCCCACGACCGTCAGCTTCACCGACCTCACCGACCCCGACGGCACCACCGTCCTCGAGCAGAACTTCCGCTTCGATCTCGTCAGCCCCGCCAAGCTCCTGGGCAAGTACATCGACCGGTCCATCACCGTCCACATCCCCGCCGGCGACACGGTAGAGGAAGTCTCCGGCGTCCTCATGTCCGCGACGGCCGGCAGCCTCGTCCTCAAGACCCCCGACGGCCTCCGGGTCATCAACGGCCTGGGCCAATCCGTCCAACTCGGCGAACTGCCCGATGGCCTGCTCACGAAACCTACGCTCGTCTGGAAGCTCAACGCCGCCAAGACCGGCACGCACACCATCCGCACGACCTACCAAACCGGCGGCATCACTTGGCGTTCCGACTACAACCTCGTCATCAACCCCGACGACACCCAGGCCGACCTCGGCGCATGGGTCACGCTGATGAACCTCTCGGGCAAAGCCTACCGCGACGCCCGGCTCAAGCTGATCGCAGGCGATGTTCAACGCATCCAGCCACAGGCACCCAGGTCATACAAGTGGAGCGCGGGCCGCAACTTGGGAATGGCCTTCGACGCCGCCACCTTCGAAGAGAAGTCCTTCTTCGAGTACCACCTCTACACGCTGCCACGCCGCACCGACGTACTAGCCAACACGACGCAACAGATCACGCTGTTTCCAACCGCCCGTAACGTCGGCGTCGAGAAAGTCCTCGTCTACTCCGGACTCCCGCAAGCCGCCCACTGGCCCTTCGGTGACTCCCCGCGAATGGATCGCAACATCGGCAACCAGTCCAACAAGAAGCTCGACGTCTATGTCCGCTTCAAGAACAAGGAGCCCAACAACCTCGGCATGCCGCTCCCCAAGGGCAAGGTGCGGGTCTACAAAGAGGACTCCGCCGACGGCACCCTCGAGTTCATCGGCGAAGACCTGATCGACCACACGGCCAAGAACGAGACGGTCCTCATCAAGCTAGGCCAATCGTTCGACGTCGTCGGTGAAAGAACGCAGACCGATTTCACCGCCGGCAAGGGCCGCCGCACGATGACCGAGTCCTTCAAGATCGAGATCCGAAACCACAAGGACAAGCCCCAGAAAGTTGTCATCAAAGAAAATCTCTTCCGCTGGATGACCTGGAAGATCACCCGGTCGAGCGACGACTTCGAGAAGATCGACGCGCGCACGGTCCACTTCAACGTCACGGTCCCCGCAAACGGCGAGAAGACCGTAACCTACACCGTGCGATACAAGTGGTAGTGATCACAAAGCCGCCGATGGCATCGGCGCCACGATCAGAGCCGCGACCGTAAGGGAGCGCCGGGTGGCCCATCCTGGGAGGGCTAGGCTATTGGGCGGCAGGGGGCTCCTTTCCGGCGCGGGTCCGGTCCCCCCCCCCTCGGAACCCCCCCCACCCGCGGGCTCCCCTCCCCCCCCCCCCCCCGTCCCCACACGCCTCT
>CAYYPB010000495.1:0-2427 GCA_964473405.1 uncultured Planctomycetaceae bacterium | reverse complement strand
CCTTGGCTTCGATGTTGAGGCGCGCGTCCGGAAGCGTCTCGAGCAGTTCGGACAGAGTCGGTATCCGCACGCCCAGGGCGCGGGAGGTGGGCGCCTCCGGCAAGGCCGTCATCGGTTTCGGTGCCGGCGAGCCGGACTTCAAGACTCCCCAGCACGTTCGCGACGCCGCCAAGCGCGCCCTCGACGAAGGGCACACCCGCTACGCCAAACCGGCCAGCGGCATCCCTGCGGCCCGTTCGGCGGTGTGTGCGAAGTTCCAGCGCGACAGCGGCCTGACCTACGAGCCCTCCCAGACCATCATCACCGTGGGCGGTAAGGAGGCGTTGTTCCTCGCTTGCGCCGCCTTGCTGAACCCTGGCGATGAGGCGCTGCTGCCCGTTCCGTATTGGGTGAGTTTCCCCGAGCAGATTCGCCTGTGTGGCGGCCGGGTGGTTCCGATTCATCCGACCGACTCGGGCCACCTTCGATTGACGCCCGACCAGATCCTCGCGGCGGTGACAGACAAGACCAAGATCCTGATCTTCAACTCGCCGTCCAACCCCGGCGGGTTCGCCTATTCGCCTGATGAAGTCCGTGCGATCGCCGCGGCCCTCTCCGGTCGCGACATCATTGTCTTCAGCGACGAGATGTACGACCGGCTTCGCTACGGCGACCGACAAGAGCACCTCAGCTTCGCGGCCACAGGCGACGAGTGGTACGGCAAGACGATCACCTTTAGCGCCGCCAGCAAGAGTCACGCCATGACGGGCTGGCGCGTTGGATACGCCGCCGGGCCCGAGCCGATTATCAAGGCCATGTGCAAGATTCAGAGCCACACAACCAGTGGTGCGGCGACGTTCATCCAGCACGCGCTCGTCGAGGCATTGACCGGCGACCAGCAGCATGTCGAGACGATGCGCGTCGAATTCGAGAGCCGTGGCCGGCACATGGCAGCACGGCTGGGCGCACTCAAGGGCGTCACCTGCCTCGAACCGAGCGGGGCGTTCTACTGTTTCCCCGATGTGTCGGGCACCTATGCGGTCCTCGGCGTGGCGGACTCGAACGCCTTCTGCCAGGCGGTCTTGGAGAAAGCCCAAGTCGCCCTCGTCCCCGGTGGGGCGTTTGGCAGCGACGGCCATGTGCGCCTATCCTTCGCCAACAGCCTCGACAGCATCAACGCCGGACTGGACAGGCTCGAGAAGCTTCTAGGCACCTGATCGAACTGGTGCGATCAGGTTCTCAGCGGTTCCGATCGGGCTTGCCGTTTGGCGTTCCACCGCCCACGGAGTGGTCCATTGCCAACCTACAGCAATCGATCCAATCCCAGCCGCCTGCGCCTCGCGGCATCTCGGCGATGGTACCTGCGGATCCCGCTAAAGTGGCTCGCGTTCGCAGTTGTCACATTCTTCGTGTTGTTCCCCAGCCCGAGCCGCTTCGCACGTCATCTGTCTCACATCGCCGATCTCGACGCGATGGTCGAACCGGACGCGCCGGAGTTGGCGACGTGGGAAGCCGAACTTCGCCGGCGATTCGAGAAGAAGCGACAGTCACGATCATCGAGACGCAGGCAGGCTATCCAAGACGGCATGGCACCCTCGATCGCCCCGCGCGTGGCGCAGAGAGAAGTCGAACGATTCGTGTACGCCAAGGTCGCCTACGCATGGGACTGGGAAACCTGGGGTTCGGCCGACTACATGCCGACTGTTGCGGAGATGTTCGAACAAGCCGCCGCGTCTACCGACGGCCACATGCGCGAAGACTGTGACGGCCGAGCCGTCATGGCAGCATCGCTCATGCGACGCCTCGGCTATGAGTCTCGGCTCGTCACGGACCTGCGGCACGTCTGGGTGACCACGCCGCGCGGCGAATGGATGGGCCCAGGCCGTGGCAAGACGATCAAGTCGTCGCGCGAGGGAAACGAGACCCAATGGAGCACGGCGTTGAGCAACGTGCCGGTCTCACTGTCCTACGGCGTGGCGGTGTTTCCGCTGTGGCGAGAGGCGATCATCCTCGCGACGGCGATACTGCTGATCTTGCATCGCGGGATGTCCGTCCGCACGACAGCGACGGGCGTCTTGTTGATGGGCCAGGGGTTGCTCTTCTTGCGGCTGGGCAGTCTCGCACCGGGCCAGCTCTCTCGCGAAGTCTCGGCGTGGCCGGCCTGGATCGGCGGCCTGCACCTACTCGCGGGGGCGGTCGGGGTGCTGGGCTATTCTTCCCGGGCTAGAAGAAGAGAGGGGACGAGGGGGCCGGACGCCGGGGAGCCCCGCGCGCAGGACTCGGCCGAGTCCCCGCCCCGCGCGAGCCCCGATCCGTGTGCGACGCGGAGGGAGATTGCGATGTCCTAGCAATCCCGCATAACCCCAACATCAGCAATGGTCGCATGTTCGCGGTCGACTATCCCGGCACCAGCAGTCTGGAGGAGCAAGCCGAACGAGCAAGACTCCG
>CAYYPB010000494.1:0-2435 GCA_964473405.1 uncultured Planctomycetaceae bacterium | reverse complement strand
GCCACAAGCTCATCGAGCGATGAACCCGCAGAAGCAACTGTGGCGATGCACTAGGGCTCTGCTCGGCTTCGCCGATGGAGGTTCGAGGCCCGCTGTTGAACCTCGAAAGGGCCGAGGGTAGAATCCGATACTACTTTGGGAGTGTACAGACGCTTCGCCCGTCGGGATGCAGGCGGTCTGCAAACACGGCTCGCCCTTGGCCAGGGAGATTCCTCCATGAACACCATCAAAGACCAAGTCGCCCGGGCGCGTCGCCGGCTGTGGTTGAATCGCTGGATTGGGCAGTTGGGCTGGAGCCTAGCCGTCGCGACCGGCGTTTGGCTGGCGGTCTGGATTGCGGATCGGCTATTCAGTCTGCATTGGCCGATGGGGACGGCGGCGATGGTGGGGGCCGGTGTGAGCGTCGCGGCGTCGGTCATTTGGCTGATGTTGACGCGGGATACTGATCACCACGCGGCCGCCGCGCTGGATTCGGCGGCAGGTCTCCGCGAGCGCGTGGCGACGAGTCTGGACGTTGCCCCGGATTCGGCCAGCGCGTTCGAGGCCGCAGTGGTCGGCGATGCCGAGCGTTCGGTGACCGGGTTGACGCCGCGAAAGTTCCTTCCCGTGCGTTGGCCTGGCTCATTGTCCGTCAGCGGTGGGGTGCTGGCGATCGCGTTGCTGTCGCTCTTGCTGCCGGAGTTCGACCTGCTCAATCGGGACGAGGCGGCCGCCCAGGCGCAAGAACAGTCCGACCGACGAGACCGCGTCCACAAGGCTCTGTCCAAGCCCATCTCGGTCATCAAGAAGGTGGCCGATCAGAACCCCGATCTCGACATGGGCAAGGACGCCGATCGGACGGACGACCCGCTGAGCGGGCGACGGAACGAGGACCCGAACTTTGTGCGTCGCGAGACGCTCAAGAAGCTCGACCGTCTTCGCGATGCGCTGGACAAGAAGGCGGACGCGGAGAAGTTCCGCTCTCATCGCGACACGAAGAAGCGGCTTCGCCAGATCGGCGAGCCCAGCGACCCCAAGAGCGAGCTGACGGAGTTGATGTCCCACCTCTCCGAGGGTGATTTCGAAGCGGCCGAGAAGGAAGTCAAGAAGCTCGCCGAGAAGCTGGCCAAGCGGTCTCGCGATGGCAAGACGAAGCCCGATCAGATGCAGGCTTTGCAGAAGCAGCTCAAGGAGTTGGAGCAGAAGCTGAAAAAGGCCGCCGAGAACAAGAAGCAGGAAGAGCGGCTCAACAAGCAGTGTCAGCAGAAACTACAGAACGCCGGCCTGTCCAAGAAGGAGGCCGAGCGGGTTTTGGACGCTCTGGCGAAGAAGGATCCGAAGCAGCTCGAGAAGATGGCCAAGGACTTGGCCCAACGTCTGAAAGATCAGGGCGTGACGAAGGAGCAGATGAAGCAGATGCTCCAGAAGATGCAGAAGCAGATGAAGCAGCAAAAAGCCTCATCGAAGCAGTGCCAGAACATGGCGCAGAAGATGGGCCAGTGTGCGAAGTCGATGGAGCAGGGCAAGATGAAGGAGGCCGGCAAGAAGCTCGAGGAAGCCGGCGACATGCTCAACGAGATGGAGCAACTGGAGCAAGCGCTCGACGAGTTGGAGTCGCAGTTGTCCGATCTCGAAGACGCTCAGGATGACCTGGAAGAGTACGATCCGAGCCAGGATGACCTCGCCTGCGACATGTGCGACGGCGGCGGGTTTCTGCCGGACGGTTCGCCCTGTCCCAAGTGCAATCAAAAAGGTGACAAGAAAGGCGGCGGTCGCGGACGTGGTGCCGGCAAACGGGATCGCGACGACAGTGCCAAGACATCGACGGTCAACAAAAAGGCCAAGACCAAGCGCGGCCGGGGCGGCAGCATCGTGGCGCAGCAATTCGTCAAGGGCAAGCAGCTCAAGGGCAAGTCTCGCGTCGATTTTTCGGATGCCATCGGTGCGCATGAAATCGACACGGCCGACGCCCTAAACCGCGACCGCATCCCGCGGCGCTATCGCAAGGGGGTCAAACGGTTCTTCGAGCGCATCAGCGGCGATTTCGACAAGCGCGGTGCCGACGACGAGGCGAAGGACAAGCCTGCGGCGAAGGACGATGACGGCAAGAGCAAGCCCGCTGCGACCGGCGACGACGCGAAGGGCGAGTCCGAGTCCGAAGGGAAGATCAAGCCCGCCGCGACCGGCGACGATGCCAAGAAGAGCGGCAGTGATGAGAACGCCCCCGAAGGGGGCGCGGAGAGTAGCCACGGGTGAAGCGCAGCGCAACCCGTGGGGACGATGGCTCTTGCCTCTGTTCCGCCCCGGTAGGGGCGGCGGACCGTTGCGCACGAGAGCGTGTTGCGGCCCGATCATGTCGAGGAAAGCTCTCATCCGTCCGCCGCCCCTCCGGGGCGGAGAGCGTGGTTGCATTGTGGGTCCCCGCGCTCCGAGTCGACTCACGCGTCGCCGAAAAG
>CAYYPB010000493.1:0-2438 GCA_964473405.1 uncultured Planctomycetaceae bacterium | reverse complement strand
CGGTACAGATTGTCCGTGACGATCCTAGCGCCGTTCTCGTCCAAGAGTCGAAACCGGCGAATGAAATCCTGCATCGGCGTCTGGCCAGTCGCCGCGCTCTCCATCAGTGTATTCAATAGCCTCGCCAGCGTGTCCGCCTGCGCAATCCGAAGCGGCACCACCATGATACTCGCCGACCCGACGCGCCCTTCATCGTCGCCATCCTCGTCCTCGGGAATCTCTCTGTCCAGCGTCTCGGCTGCCTTGCGAACGAACTCCAGGTCGGCCTTGCCGGCCGTCACGAACACCGTGTTACTGAACCCATCAATCTCGATACCGATCTGCGTCGCGGGCAGACCCCTGCGCTGCAGATACGTCGAAGCGATCCGCTTGAGAACGTCGCCCACTTCGGAGACGCGCCGGTTCTTGAACTCGAAGGACATCGTCTCTTCCTTCGGCTTCACGTCCGCCGAACGAACGAGTTGAAGCGCGAAGGCCATCTTCTCCTCGACCGCCGCGATATACAGACCGTTGGTCCGCTTGTCCGCGATGATGTCCACTTGATCCTTAGGAAGCGTTTCGCCGTCAGGCTTCAGCTTGTCGAAGACCTCTTGCAAGGTCCGCGCAAGATCCTCCGCACTGGCGTTGTCCAGGCGGATGTACTCCACCTTCCGATCCGGAACCTGCTGGCCCAGAATCTTGATCAACGCCTGAATCACCGCGATGTCTTCCTCGGTCCCCTCGATCACGGCCAAACCGGGACCGGCGTCGACGATTTCCACGTTCGCGCCGGACAACTTGAACGCCTTCTTCGCCGCCGTCGACCAACCCGACATGTCCGCCGGCTGCGTCGCCTGCTGACCCGCATGCGTTTTCACCAGCGCGCGCGCCGCCGGGGGCAGCTTGTCCACGCGCGATCGGCGCGGGGCGGGCTGTCTGCGACCGCGCCGACCCGCCGGCTGTTTCGTTGAGTTCTTGCCCGGCTTCTTCGCGCCTGCCTTCGGCTTGTCAGCGGGCTGCGTCGTCGGGGCCTTGCGCGGTCTGATCTTGCTGATCACCGGGCCGCGTTTCTTCGGTGGCTGTGCATCGCCCACTTCCGACGTCTGCGCCACGGCCACACCCAACGCCACATGCATCATAAACACCGGCACCGAGGCCGCCGCAACAATCCGACGCCCGAACGGTTTCGCTTCCATCCGCCTGTCCCCCACGCCTTCGTATCGCCGGTCCTGCGACCAGTTCGCATCCCCCCGACGACCCCCTCGGCGACCGCCGCTGCGACCCCGATTGGAACGCCCCCGCGAAGACCCACTGCTGCCGCCGCCTTCGTCTTCATTCATCTGGTTGATCAGATCCTTGATCTGCTGGATCGGCACGCGGCCAATGTCCACCGGCACGCTGCGGATCACTCCCGGAGGCACCTGCGCCATCAACTGCGAGACAAGCTGCTGAACCTCTTCGAACTTGCTCTTCGAAGCCGCAACGATCAACGTACTCGACCGTTTGTCAGCCGTGATCGTCACGAGATCGGCCGAACTGCCTCCGCGACGAGAGGAACGACGGCCACCGCCAGACAACTCGGCCGAAGCGTTGACCATGTCCTCGACCTTCCGTGCGAGCTCATCGAGATTCTGATTCGCCGGCACCGGGATCAACCGAATCCCACCCTGGCCCTCTTCGGAGATCTTCTCGTCCAACGTCTTGGCCATCGCCAGAACGATGTTCACGACGGACTTCTTGCCATCGACGATGATGCTGTTCGTGGTGGGCTCCGCAACAATCGTGAGCGGCTTGGCCCCCGACGAACCTTGGCGTCCTCGCCCTCGACCCCGACCCCCTCGTTGATCGCTGCCGAAAGTCTCCTTGAGAATCTCCGAAATGTCGCTCGCACGCGCACGAACGAACGCATACATCTGCGGTCCGGTGTCTTCGCTTGGTTGATCCAGCTCCTTGATCCGCGCCACCGTGTCGGCCACGCCTTCTGGCTTGCCGACGATGGTGATGGCGTTCATCGACTCGATCGCCTTGAGACGCATGCCGCCGGCGAGGACCGCCTCTTGGTCTTGCTGCCGGCCGCCTCTCGCCCACCACGGTCGCGTGTCCTCCTTCGTCCGCTGAGAGACCTTGAGGAACTCCGTCAGGATTTCCAGCATCTCCGTGGCATCCATGTGCTGGAGCGTCACCATCTCCACGACCTTTCCGTCGTCGGCCGAGTCGATCTCGATCAGCAGATCGTCGATGATCGCCTTGGTCGACTCCGTGGCGTTGACGAGCAACATGTTGCTCGTGGGCTCCGCCGTGATGACGACCTGATCGTCCATGCGCTGGCCCGACCCGCCGCGACCGCCTCGCCGACCGCCGAAGCCACGCTGGATACCAGCCCGACGATCGAAGACGGCCTGAAGCGTTTGGGCCCACTCACCCCCCCCCGCCGCTTCGGGCTTTCTTTTGTAGAGGTT
>CAYYPB010000492.1:0-2441 GCA_964473405.1 uncultured Planctomycetaceae bacterium | reverse complement strand
TCCCAAGGGTTTTCTGCCGGTCTTCACGGCGGACACGGCGGACGCGAACTTCCACAAGGCCGATGGCTTCGTCCTCGAGTCGGCCGGGCCCGATCGAAAGTTCGGCAACGTCTGGCGGCACAACCCGTCGCTACAGGAACGCGACGAGGCGTTCGACAACCTCGTCTTTCCATAAGGAGCCTCGCGGATGCCATCGCATCGCGCACAACCTGAAGCACTCGACCGGCAAGGCTGCCTCCGCCCGCATCGCGCGCGCGGTTTCACGCTCGTCGAGTTGATGATCACGGTCGCGGTCATCTCGATCATCGCCAGTATGGGCGCGTTCGCCTTCAGGGGCGTGCGTGATGGCGCGGCCCTGGCTCAAGCCAAGAACGCCGTGTTGACTTATGCCGCTGCGGCCCGGACCTATGCCATCGCCAACCACATCGAGACGATGTTCGTGGTCAATCCGTACAACGGCCACTTCGAGATTTGGCATCTCAACCCGCCCGCGAACGGCGGGGCCTGGGATCCCTACTCCGGCGGCGGCGCCGCTCAACCGAACTTGGCCGATGGCTATGCCTACGCGGCGCACGTCCTGGATGCCAAGGCCGGCCTCCCGCTGGATGGCAACGGTCGCCCGCTTGCCGTGGTGCATCCGATTGACTTCTCGGACGAGTTGGCGGACTCGACGAATCCGGCGACTCAAACGTATCGGCCTCAGGGCACCAACACCGATGGACCCAACCTGGACAACCTCACCTGGGTTACCCTTTGCTTCGACGAGAACGGCAAGCTCGTCACGCGGACGCGGCGGATCGCGACAGGATCCTACTACAAACGCAACGGCGCACCGCGTCTCAACACCGTGCGGAATCGCCTTCAAGACGAATCGCCCGATTTGATGCGGGTTCCGCTGGTGACGAGCCAGGATACGCCCATCACCTCGACGCGCGGCTTCGTCATCTCGGAGTGGTCCAAGATGAAATCGGTCACCGGCACGGTCTTCACACCCCAGGAACTGGTCGAGAATTGGCTGGAGCAGACGCGCTCCGGCGGCGCCTATGCGAACTTCGCCGAGACGGTCGTGATGGATCGATTCAGCGGCCAACCGCTGGCAGGAGAGGAATGACGTGACGCGGCACTCGAACATCTCGCGAAGAGACCCGTGGCCTATGGGCGATGCCTGCCGACCGCGCTGCGGTTTCTCGCTGCTTGAGACGACCATCGCCATGGGCATCCTCGGCCTTGGCCTCATCATGGTCGCCGCGATCTTTCCCGTCGGCCTGACCCAGCATCGCCAAAGCACCGAGCAGGCTCGGGCCATCGACATGGTCGCGAAAGCCGAAACGCTGCTCCACAAACGGCTCAACCCGAGCCAACTCTGGGTCGACAATACCCTCAACGACGCCGGGCTGGATACACCCTGGTACTTCATGCCGCTGGCCAATCTCCGCGTCGGCGGAGCGTGGGAGTTCAACGAGGCCGTCGTCTATGCCGATCTGCTCAACGGTGCGCCGGTCGGCAGCAGTTCGATCGAGTTCCTCGGCAAAGACGTTCTCAGCGACCGCGTCGCCCCCTGGAACGACGAGCGTGCCAACGAAGTGCCCAACCGGTTCATCTGGTACGGGTTTCATCGCCAGTTGGCCAGCGGGGCGATGCACTACGCCGTCGCCGTCTGCAAGCAGCGGCGCAACCAAATCTTCTACATGCAGGACATGACCATCGCCGACCCGCAGGCGAACCCTACCCGATTCGCGGGAGCGGCGCGACGATTCCCGATGCCCTGGCGCATCCGCGTCGGACGCATCCCCGGAACGAACCAGTTGTTCAACGATCTCGTCGCCCCGGCGTCGGCCGTCCTGCACCTCTCGGACCTCGCGCCCGCCGGTTCCAAGATCATGCTTCTCGGGTCTGTCGCCGCCGATGCCGCGCCGATCCCTACAGTCTCGGCAGGCCGCGTGCTGACGATTGCCAACCGCGTGGCAAGCAACACCGTTCAGGTCGTCGAAGACATCAGCGACATCGTCTGGAACGATCCGACCAATCCGGGCGACAACAACGTCTTGTTCGACGTGTGGCTGTTTCCGCCCGCCGTCAAGGCCAAGGACTCGCCGCTTCGCGAATGGAAGGTGTCTCTATGATGTCGCCGACACCTGACAGCCGAACGCCGCACAGTCGGCGGTCACAGCCAGCCTATGGCACAGGCGTCCCGCCTGTGGCCCCACCGGCGAGACGCCGGTGCCACAAAGCCACGGCCTCCGGTCGCCGCGCTTTCACGTTGCTGGAAGTCATGGTCTCGATGGCCCTGTTGATCGTCGTCATGGTCGCTATCTCGAGCGTGTTCACAATCTCATCGGACGCGACGGCCCGCACGACGGCCAATGCCCGGGTCATGGCTGCCAACGCGGCCGCTCGCCCGGCCTTGACCGATCATGTCTACGAGATAGTCGTCCACGAGG
>CAYYPB010000491.1:0-2450 GCA_964473405.1 uncultured Planctomycetaceae bacterium | reverse complement strand
TGGGGCGGCCTGGCGATCGGCCGCTCCCTTACGGTCGCGGTTCGGTTTGGGGCGGTCTGGCGAGCCCGCAAGAACAGGTATGACCCGACATTAGCCGCCGAGCGTCGACATCTGGTCGTAGCCGCGCCGGGCATGTTCGTCGGGCTTGAACGCCACGCAGCGAACGAATGCCGCAGGCAACGCGTCGGCCGCCTGGTCCGCCGAGCCGCTTCGCAGGATGGGACGCAATGGAACCTCGCCGCCATCGAAGAGACAACTCCGCAGCACGCCCTCGGCGGTGAGTCGAAGACGATTGCAGTCCTCGCAGAACGGCTTGGACATCGCGCTGATGAAGCCGATCTTCCCGACGGCCCCGGGGATCCGCCACACGCGGGCCGGACCTGCCCCCGTGTCCTTCGATGTCGATGCCAACGAACCGAAGCGCCGGCCGATCAGATCGCGGATGGTCGCCTCGCTGATGAACCGGGCCTCATAGTCTCCGCCCATGGCCGTGCGGCCCAGCGGCATATACTCGATGAATCGAACGGTCATCGCCCGATCGAGCGTCAGGGCCGCGAACTCGGCCAACTCGCCGTCGTTGATGCCGCGCATCGCCACGCAGTTGATCTTCGGTGGACCGAAGCCCGCCTCGGTCGCCGCTTCGATACCGCGCAAAACGGCTTCCAACCGAGCACCGCGCGTAATCTCGGAGAATCGGGCCGGATCGAGCGTATCCAGGCTGACCGTGAGACGATCCAAGCCCGCCGCCTTCAACGGGCCGGCCTGCTGATGCAGCAGCGAACCGTTCGTCGTCATCGAGACTTCGGGGCTGCCCGGCAACGCCTTGAGCCGCGCGACGAGACTCGGCAGGTCGTGTCGGACCAGCGGTTCACCGCCAGTGATCTTGAAGGCACCGATGCCGTGGCGATGGGCCACCTCGGCGACGCTCCCGATCTCCTCGAAAGTCAGCAACGACGGCTTGGGCACCCAGTCGAGCGGCTCCTCCGGCATGCAATAGACGCAGCGAAAGTTGCACCGATCGGTGACACTGATGCGGAGAGTCTTCACGGCGTCGATGTGGCGCGGGCCGGTGATCTGTTCGCTGATCTCCGGCTGGCCCTTGGGGCGCGCCGTCGCGATTTGCAGTGCGACGTCCATGGCGCGAGAGCGTACAAGCGACGACCGTGCGGGTCAAAACGCAATCGGACAAACCGGTGGATTGACGGGGAAATCGCGAGAATCATGCGGCTGCCACATCCACGACCACGCGCGGCTATCCTCCTGTACTCTGAAACGCTTCCATACCCTCCACTTCGATGCCGAGTTCGTGCAGCTTGTCGGCCATGGCTCGCAGCATGTCCTCCTCGCTCGTCTCCGGGCCCCAGCTCTGTTCGCCGCACCAGTCGACAAACGGTTGAATGTCGAGCCCGTCTTTCAACCCGTCACTGTTCATATCGCCGAAGCTGCCGTCAAAGCATGGGATTGGGCGCTCGTACGCTCCCATGTCGACTCCGCTCACGCATTCACCGCCCGACCCGGAGCCGTCCTCCACCATCGAAAATCGCGGAACCAGATGCAGGTCCAGCGGCGTCTGCTCGGCGGAGTCCAGGTCGTCATCCACATCGCCCCCGTCGGGCTCCACGTCCAGACTCCTCCCTTTGTCGATCAGCGGGGACGCGGCGGCCAGGTGATAGTCATAGATGGCGTGCTGGTTCCCCCGCAGCGCGAGCGCCTCGCGGTCGCCGAGAACCTCCAGTGCCTGCACGCTGTTGGAGACAATCACGAAGTGCAGATTCTGAGCCGTGTCCGGATTGAGGACGAGCCCGGCGAACTCGTCGGGTTTCCACGCGGCCGTGTCATCCACGAAGCTCGTCGCCAGCTTCTCGGGCACATAGACGCCATCGTCCGACCAACTGCCACTCAATGTGGCATTCGTGCCGGGCATGCTGGTCTTGTTCTCGGGCCCGCTGCTCACCGGACCGAGCGCGCCACCCTCCGTCACGCAGGAGTAGCTCACGGCCGTCGTGGTGAACGTACCGCCCAACTGTGCTTCGGCACTGACAAGCGTGTCGGCCACATTCTCGAACAAGATACTGTTCTTGACATCGGGGCCGTACACATCCAAGTCGGACGATATCCCCAGTCCGCCGCCCACCGCGTTGGTTCCCCGTGCGACGTTGCGACCGAAGGTGCAATTCGTCACGTTCGGGTTGCCCGTCTTCAGGAACATCCCCGCTCCCGAACCGGCGGTCGTCTCGTTGCCGCTGAAAAGGCAGTTCATCAGCGTGGCACCCGTTTCTGTGCCCAGGCCGCTCTCGTACGAATCCTCATACATGCCGGCACCTCCCTTGGCAGTGGGGCCGCCGGCTCCCGCATCGGCCGAGGTGTTGCCTGCAAAGATGCAGTTGGCCAGCGTCGGGCTCCCGTGGTTCCAGCGCCCGCCGCCGCCGAGCGCCGACGCGTTGGGTTCC
>CAYYPB010000490.1:0-2456 GCA_964473405.1 uncultured Planctomycetaceae bacterium | reverse complement strand
TGTCACGTGAGCGGCCGCTCGCGCATTGTGGCCGCCATGATCGCCTTGGCCGTGTGCAAGCGGTTCTCCGCTTCCTGGAAGACCACCGACTGCGGGCCGTCCAGCACGGCGTCCGTGACTTCGGCACCTCGGTCGGCTGGTAGGCAGTGCATGTAGATCGCGCTATTACGAGCCTTGGCCATCTTGTCGCCGTCACAGATCCACGGCTTGTACTTGGCGTTCAGACCGAGGCATTGCTCTTCGATCTGATGCATCGCCTCGGGCGACTCGGCGTCGCGTTTTTCGAGCATCAGGTCGTACGGCCCCCAGCTCTTGGGATAGACGATGTCGGCGTTCTCAAACGCGGCCTCCATGTTGTCGGTGACTTCGAACTGGGTGCCGGACGCCTCGGCATTCTTCTTGGCGGCCTCCATGCAGCGATCCATCAGTCGATACTCGGGCGGATGGGCCAACGTGACATCGAGCCCGACGCGCGTCATGAGCGTGATGAGCCCCTGCGGCACGGACAGCGGCTTGGCATAAGAAGGCGAGTAGGCCCAGGAGACTGCGATCTTCCGGCCCCGAAGGTCATCGCCGAAAATCTCGCGGATCGTCATGATGTCGGCCAGCGTTTGGGTCGGGTGATCGACGTCGCATTGCATGTTGATGACGGGCACATCGGTCGCCGCGGCGACGTTGCGCATGAACTGGTTTCCCTCGTCGAGGATCAGATCGTGGCGGATGCAGATGCCGTGGCCCATCGCGCCGAGGATGATGCCCGTATCCTTGGCGGTTTCGCCGTGGGAAATCTGCGTCAGATTCGAGTCGAGGAAGTGCGCATGCGCGCCGAGCTGGGTCGCCCCGGCCTCGAAGGCGTTGCGCGTCCGCGTACTCTTGTCGAAGAACAGCAGATAGGCGGTCTGGTTCTGCAGCATCGGCGTGGGCTCGCCGCGATGGAACTTGGCCTTCAAGTCCTTGGCCATGCTCAGCAGGTGGTTCAGCTCGTCCAGCGTGAGGTCCTGCGTCTCGATGTAGTCTCGACCCTTCAATGAGATCATGTGTCTTTCACCTCTATGAGCGGCCGGATCGCCGCTTCGTCTTCTTCTTCTTCAGGGGCGTCGCTTGGCAGTAGAACTGCGGGAACGCCGCGTAGAACGCCGCCGACTTGACCAGATGCTTGATCGGCACGGAGTCGTTTACCGTATGGGCCACCGACTCGGCGGCCGGGCCGAAACCGACGCACGGGATGCCGAACATCCCGTTGATCGACACGCCGTTGGTGCTGAAGGTCCAGCGGTGAACCTCGGGCGTCTTGCCGAACAGTCCCGCGTAGGTCGCCGCGGCGGCTTGCACCGACGGCGCGTCCTCGTCCATCACCCAGGTCGGGAAGTATTTCTCGGTGGGATAGACCAGACCCGTGTAGCTGGCACGTTCGTACTTCGGCACGGCGACCTTGGCGGTTACGCCTGCTCGGCGGACGGCATCGCGCACCTCTCTGAGTGCGATGGCCTTCGTCTCGCCCAGCGTCAGGCGGCGGTCCAGGTGTATGTATGCCTGGTTCGGAACGGCGCAGAGGCTCGGCGTCTTGCAGTCGACGTAAGACACCGTCACAGTGCCGTTGCCAAGGAAGGCATCCTTGGCCAGGCGTCCGTTGAGTTTCTCGATCTCTCGGACGATCTTCGCGATCTTGTAGACGGCGTTGTCGCCCTTGTGCGGCATCGAGCCGTGGCAGGATCGCCCGGTGGCGGTGATGCCGATTTCCATGCGACCGCGCTGTCCGCGGAGGATCTCGCAGTTGGTCGAATCGGTCACGACGACGACGTCGGGTCGCAGCTTGCCTTCGTTGACGATGTACTGCCAGCAGAGCCCGTCGCAGTCCTCTTCCAGGACCGTGCAGACGACATACAGTGTGAACTCGTCCAGCGGCATCTTCAGGTCGCGCATGATCTTGGCCGCATAGACCATCGGCGGGATCGCGCCCTCCTGATCGCCGGCCCCGCGGCCCCATACCTTGCCGGCGGCGACTTTACCCTTGTGCGGATCGTGCTTCCACTCGTCGGGGTTGCCGACGCCCACGGTGTCACAGTGTGCGTCGATGGCGATGACCTTAGGACCGTGGCCGAGCTTGCCGAACACGTTGCCCATCGGATCGGTCCAGACGCGATCGAAGGACTTGGTGGCTCGCATTTCCTTGGCGATGCGCTGGACGACTTTCTTTTCGCCGGCGCTCTCGGACGGGATGGCGATGATGTCTCTGAGGAACCGCACCATCTGCGATTCGTACTGCTTCGCTTGAGCGTTGATCTTCCGAAAGTCCATAGGTCTGATTGTCCTCAATGTTCTCGCCGCGTCCTGCGGAGCCGCGCAAGGATATTCGATTCGACAAGTGTGGTCAATGCGAGAGGAAGGGCGACAGAGTTGGGGGGTCCATGACAGTTCAGGCGATTTGCGAATCAGCCGCATGGCATGTGATACCG
>CAYYPB010000489.1:0-2460 GCA_964473405.1 uncultured Planctomycetaceae bacterium | reverse complement strand
GGATAACCCGCGGGAACCGCGTAACCCGCAACATTACGCGTGACGATGCACTAGTGACTTGATTCGAACGTCGCCCCCTCGCTTTGCATCTGCCGAAAACCACCGCCGCGCGGAGCAGTGCCTCGCCTTTCTCCGGGGGGGCCGTGAGTCGTTTCGTTTGAGCGTTCGGACGTCGAAGTCATGGGGCGCATCGTTCTGCCTCGCGCCAGTGACGTTGGCCTCGGCGCCGCACCCGCTGTGCGTCGCGTTCAAGGCATCTAGCCCGTGCGCTGGTCGCGATGGACACACCGAACTCGTTTTCTTGGGAAGAATCGGTCGGAATCGGCCCTGGGAGGTGCACAGCGTTGATGTTCGCCTCGGGCTCGATCAATGGGATCGGTGGTGGGGCCGCGCTCGGGATGCGCAACGGAATGAGCCCGAGGATCATTGCCTTGAAAACGAACGGACCGAGATTTCGCCCAGGGAGGACAGGGCGCGGCTTGGCGGATGACCGCGTACGGCAAAGTCGTGGAGTCGCCTCGCGCGGGAATACTGGAACATCGCTGCACTTGTCGAGTGGCGTCGGGAAACTCGTGCCCCAGGCTTGCCCCCGAGAGCGGGCCTCGGCCGTTTGTGGGAGTGCGATCAGTTTCCGGATTCAGAAAGGGAGACCAGAACCTCCGGATCTGACCTCGAATCGGGTATGAACCTCATCGGGGTAGGACGTGGGCGTCACGTCGGGTGCAACACCAATCCGGACACCAAACAAGGACAGAGTGATCGCAATGGCAATGTTCGACAGGCCGGATGATATGCAAAGCAAGTGCAGCCCTCGGCTCACGAGGGCTGTTTGCGATCGGAACGGAGAGGGAGGGATTCGAACCCCCGCTACGGTTGCCCGCAGACCGCATTTCGAATGCGGCTCCTTCAGCCACTCGGACACCTCTCCAGGCGCCGTGGCAGGGACACCGACCCGCGGTGACGCCTGCTACGATCGCGTATTACAGCATGGGCCGTAGCCGGAAGCAAGTCCCGCGGCGCCGGGCCCACGGGAGCAGCAGGGCAATCGAAAGCATGACTTTCCCCACGATCAAGTGCGGATGCCCGATCCCGGGGCCATGATCGTTTCGGCGGCGAGAATCAGAGCCCAGAGCGTCAGCGACGGGTTTGGCCATCGGCGAGAAGTCGCGGAAACCCGTCGCTGACGCTCAGGGCTCTGATGACCCGCTCGGCAGGGATGATACACCGCAGCATTCTTGCGATTGCCCTGAAGGGAGCAGCAGGGCAATTGCCTTTTCCGCCAATCCGCGAAGGCCCAACAGAAAGCAGCGGCCGACGAAGGTTTCGTCGGCCGCTGCTGAAGAAGCAAGGCTATTCGACTGCCTGTCACGACGGTCGCGGCAGGCTACGGCTTCGCGAGGCTCCGTGCCGGTGGGCACGCATCGCCGCGAGCGGTAGGGCTCATCGCCGGCGGCGGCGACGTCCTGAGAGCCGTCGGCAGCCCGCGTACATCAGCGGCAAGAAAGCGAACCCCATGAGGTTCAGCGTTCCGATGCCGCCGCAGAGGCCCGTGGCGGGTGTCGTGGCCGGCGGCGGCGCGGTGCCGTCTGTTGTGTCGCACGGGTCGCCGATGCCATCGTTGTCGACGTCCCACTGCAACGGGTTGGCCATGTTCGGACAGTTGTCCGAGCAGTCGAAGATGCCGTCATTGTCGGAGTCGATGAAGATGCCGACGTCCGCTCTGCCGCATCCGCAGACGCCGGGTTCAATCTTCGACGCATCGTTCGGGCACTCATCGTCGCCGTCCGGGACGCCATCGCCATCGGAGTCGGGGAGTAGGATGCCGGTGCCGGCCTCGAGACAGTCGGACACGCCGTTGGCATTGACGTCTTCATCCACGATGCCGCACCCGCACTGCCCCGGTTGCGTCTTGTTGGGGTCGGCGGGGCAGCCGTCACATGCATCGCCGACACCGTCGTGATCGGCATCTCCCTGCGTGGGATTGAAGCTCGCAGGGCAGTTGTCGTCACAATTGGTGGTGTCGCCGCCGGCACAGGGGATGTCGCCCGCGATTCCGCTGCCGTCGCCGTCGTCATTGATGCCGTCGCCGTCATCGTCGGGGTCGCAGACATCGCCGACGCCATCGCCTTCGAAGTCGGCCTGGTCGGGGTTGAACACGGTGGGGCAGTTGTCACAGACGTTACCGCGCCCGTCGCTGTCGTCGTCTTCCTGGCCCCCGTTGGGCGTGAGCGGGCAGTTGTCGACGCTGTCGAAGATACCATCGCTATCGGTGTCCGGCGGGATGGGGATGTCGACCGTCGCCGAGTGGGTGAGGTCGCCAGCGAGGTTCGTCACGGTGAGCGTCACGGTCACGATGCCGGTCGGCGGAGCGGACGTATAGACGTGCGCGAGGACCGAGGAGGGGGCGACAGGGCTCCCGGCGCCGGAGCCCCACTCGTAGGTGAGATCGCCGCCCGGCAA
>CAYYPB010000488.1:0-2462 GCA_964473405.1 uncultured Planctomycetaceae bacterium | reverse complement strand
TGACGGGCGCGCGCGTGTGGGGCGGTGTGGTGTCGCGTCGTGCGTCGCCGGGTTGTCTCCCCAGTACATGTCAAAGTTTCTGCCGTCGCCGGCGTAACTCAGCCGCAGCCACACCGGCGTGTCGTGCGCGATCCGAGGGCCGGTCCCCTGGTTGGAGCCGTCGGTGCCGGCCCCGTCGCTCTTGCGAATCTGGGCGTTGATGCCGTTGCCGTCGTTCTCGGCGATCAGCGTGTAGGCGTTACGCGATTGCTGAACGAGCGAAGCACGGATCATCACCCCCGCCTTCCGCCAGGCGTTCGTCCCGCCCTGAAAACCGCTTAAGCCCACGTCGATGTCGCCGCCGACGAACGCGCTGATGTCCGCGGCCTGCGTCGTGTCGAACGTCTGATAGGCGAACGTCCCCCCGTCGTCCGCGTTCCAGATGTCGTTGCCGGCGGCGGTGACCGTGTACGACGTGTTCCCGGGGAGATCCGGATCGGGAAGCACCGCCCCGTCCGTCTCGTTGATCTTTTCCACCTGGATCGGACCCTCGAACCAGTTCGTGGTCATCCCGACGCTCTCGACGCTCACCCGGCCGCCGGTCAGCGTCAACAGCGCCGGCCCGTCGCCCAGGCTGTCGCCCCGAATCTTGAAATCGTCGCCCGGATCGGCCGTCATCGTCAGCGACGCCACCCCCCGCCTCGACGAAAACGTGTCCGTGATGGTCACGTCGTTGGTGCCGCTGTTGGCGTTGCCGCCGACGAGCGTCAGCTTTTGCAGCGAAACGGGCACCGCCGTGTTCAGCGCCGCTCCGGTCGAAGCCGTCACCGCGTCGGTTGCAAGGCTCCCGCCCGCTTCGATGTTCAGCGTGGTGCCGGCGCCCCGAAGCGACACCGGGCCGCCGACAACGGCGCTGCCGCCGCTGCGGATGTTGATCGTCCCGCCGCCGCCGGCAGTGAGCTTGCCGGTCGTCAGCGTCACCCCCGAGTTGACGTTCAGCGTCCCGGTGTCGACCGACGCCTCGGATGCGATGCTGTAGCCCCACTGTCCGCCGGTCCCGGTGGACGGATCGACACGCACGCGGCCCGTGCTGAGAGGATTCACGCTCATTTCGACCCAAGCGCCGCCGCCGTACTCGACCCCGGAAAGCGCGAAGGCGTAATCCTGCCCCCCGTCCAACGCGACCGTGCCGGTTTTCGGAGTGTTCCACCCCTCCGGCTGAAGGTTCCTGGTCACCTGTTCCGCCGCCCCGTCGAACTCCCCGTTCCGGTTCAGGTCGACCCACAGGATCTCGTGGTCGTCGCCGTGGACGTAGAATTCATAGTTGCCGGTGCTGCCCGGGCGGAAGATGCCGGTGAACATGACCGTGTAATTGCTGCCCAAGTCGCCTTGATACAGCGGGTCGCTCCAGGTTCTCGACTCGGTCGGCGTCAACTCGAACAAGCCGCCGTTCTGGCCGTCGAGCACGCCGTTGTCGATCCCGCTGAGATTCGTGTTCTGCGTTTCTCCACTGTAAAAGGTATACAGCACCTTGCCCCACACCATCCCGCCGTTGGTCGTCACGTCGGCGTTCAGCTCCATCGTGCCGCCGGTCACCTCGACGTTCGACGTGGCCGTGAGCGGCGTGTTGATGTTCATCACCCCGCCGCTCGCCCCTGTCATGCCGGTGTAGGTTCTCACGCCGGGGTTGATATTGACCGTGCCGCCGGCTCCCCGGATGCCGCCTTCGCCGGTCAGCCGGCCGCCGACGTCCAGCGTGTAGCCGTCCCGCGCTTCCAGCGAGAGGACCGCGCTGTTGGAGAACGACGCACCCCGGGTGGACGAGGTAAAAAGCTTGATGGTCTGGCCGGCCGCGCCGCCGGGAATCTGCCCGACGATCATTCGGCTGTCGGCGGTCACCGGAAGGTTTTCGTTGAACGCCTTGGTTCCGCCGGCGCTGGAGATCAAAAGCCCCCCGCCGTTGAGCTCGAACTTGGCCCGATTGACCGCGCTGTAGCGTCCGTTGATGCCGATCAGGGCCGCTAGCTCCCCTTCTTGAAGGTCGAACGTCGTGAAGTTGAGGTTCAAGCCCTTTTTGTTCAACGTCACCCGCCCCGGACCGGTCTTGACGAACCGCACCGTCCGGCGGTCGGTGTTCAGGCCGGTCGTGCCGGCGGCTGTGAGCAGAATATCCGCGCCGGCATCGAACGTGTAGGTCGCGTCACCGGCACCGGCCAACGTGGTGTCGGTAAAGGTGATCGGCCCGCCCGACGTTGTAAACGTAACGTCCGGGGCCAGCGTCAGCGAACCGAACTGCATCCCGACGTCCGTAATAGCGACCAACTCGGAGTCCGCCGTCACCGAAACGTCATTGGCGGTGAGGTCCACCGCGCCGTAGGACAGACCGCTCCATAGACCCGCCTGGCCCGCATCGCCGGGCTCCACGGTCCCCCGCGGGAGGAAGCCGCCGGCCCCGTCGGGCAAGGCGCTCGCCGGCCGGAGCG
>CAYYPB010000487.1:0-2463 GCA_964473405.1 uncultured Planctomycetaceae bacterium | reverse complement strand
GCAACCGGAGGGGTGTCGGAGAGCACACGCGCCCCGGCCGCGTGTCTGACGGCCAGGGCGACCCGCGACACCCACATCGCCCACGAAGCCCATCGGTTAACGGTTTCGCCCGCCGCCGATGAGAGGCACGCAGCGACCGAGCCGAACCCGGTCGAACAACCGTTTGAGAACACCGATGCGACCGGGTCCGATGATGAGACGCGGTCGCAGTACGGTCACACGAATGCCGCGCTGCCGAGCGTCTTCGCACACGGCCTCGGACGCTAGCTTGCTGTGCCCGTAAGGTCCGATGGGCGATGGCGCGTCGATTTCTCGAAAGGCCCCGGCGCGTGGGATGCCGTAGACCATGTCGCTGGAGACCATCACGACGTGTTCGACGCCACGATCGATGGCCGCGTCGACGAGGTTTCGCGTCATCCGCACATTGGCATCGAAGAAGCGCCGTCGCCCCCATCGGGGCATGGCGGGGCCATGTTGCAGAGCCGCTGCGTGAACGACGACGTTGAAGCCCTCGCAGGCTCGCCGGCAAGCGTTCGGGTCCAATAGATCGTCGTGAAGGAACTCGATGTCATCGGTGGACGTGTCAGCGAGCGGCCGAACATCCAGGCCGCGAAGGGCGTTGTCGCCACTCGCCAGATCGCGAAGCAGCGCACCGCCCAACAGACCCGCGGCCCCGGTGATCAACACACGCCGACCGGCGGCGTCACTCTTCGACCGGTTCGAGGGCATCGCTGGGCTCGGACCGTTGCTCGTACTCCGCGTCGGTCATGAACGGGCGGACCCGTTCGAGGAAGGACTGAACCTCGGGTTGGTCGTCAGGCGCGTGTTCGCCCTGCTTGAGATACTGCAAGACCTGCCCGACGTGTTCCTCGGTCGCCTCGACGCCCGCTCCGGCGAGGTGATGCCGAACGGCGCTGCGGCCGCTGTTGGGCCCCAGGACCAATTCTACCGGGCCGGCACCGACCAACTCGGGGGGGAAGGGCATGTAGGTCGCGGCGTTCTTGAGCAGCGCGTCCTGATGCACGCCGGTCTCGGTGCGGAAGATGTTCTTGCCGATGACGGCCTTGTTGGCAGGCGGGGGAAAGCCTGTCAACTTGGCGACCACCTCGGAGAGGCCCCAGAGCGCCGCCGGATCGACGTGAACTTTCTTCTTGTACTCGTCGGCGTGGAGGGTCAGGGCCACGACGATCTCTTCGATGGACGTGTTGCCGGCCCGCTCGCCGATGCCGTTGATCGTGCCCTGCACGACGTTGACGCCCTCCTTGACGCAGGCGAGCGAGTTTGCCGTGGCCATGCCCAGGTCGTTGTGAAAGTGGACGGCCATCATCGCGTCGTTGATGCTGGGGACGGCGTCTTGAATGCGCCGGACGGACTCGGCGGCCTTGCCCGGCGTGAGGATGCCGACCGTGTCGGTGAAACCGATGGACATCGCGCCGGCCTGGATGGCCTTCTCATAGACCTCGTGAAGAAAGTCGGGTTCGGTCCGCGAGGCGTCTTCGGGTCCGAAGGTGATGATCTCGAACTCGGACTGAGCGTATTGGATGGCCTTGACGATCGTGTCGATGATCTGAGCCTTGCTCATGTTGTGCTTGTGTTCGCGGTGCAGCGGACTGACGCCGATGAACAGCGTGACCGCCTTCTTCAGCGGCGACGATCCCCGCAGAACTTCGGCGGCGAGATCGATATCCTCAGTCACGGTCCGGGCGTGCGCGGAGAGGACGGGCCCCTTGACGTTGCGGCTGATCTGCCGGATCGCCTCCTGCTCCGCCTCGCTGGCGGCCGGGAACCCACAGTCGATCGAATGCACGCCCGCCGCGGCCAGGGCCTTGGCGATGGTGACTTTCTGCTCTGGTTCCAACCGAACGCCGGGCGTTTGGCAGCCATCGCGAAGCGTCGTGTCGCTAATCCGGACCACCGGCCGGCTCTTGAGCTGGCGGAGCACCATCCGCTTCACTTTTCGATTGATGGATGAGAACATCGTCACTCCTCGTGGCCGGCGGACGATATCGCCAGCGGTGCCCAGGAGGGATTGTAGCAGGGGGAGAGGGAATTGAGAATTGAGAATGTAGAATTGAGAAAGAAGGCGGAGAACGGGCAACTCTCAATTCTCCATTCTACATTTTCGATTCCTCCCGGGGGGTGCCCCATCCCCTTATCGGCTCTCGGGCCCATGGGGGTGCGGAACGGACGAAGATGGGGGGGTGGGTGTCACGGTCTGGCTGCAGGGCCGACGATGGGCGCTCACCATCCCGCCATCGGGGACTTTCGATTACGCTTCGCCCGTATGGTGCTCCGCCGTCTGAACCAATCTCCGTTCGTTGCGTGCGTCTGGCCGTCGTGTCCAGCATGACAGCGTTCAGCCACCATCCAGTGGAAGAGCCGCGGGCTTCAGCCCGCGCGGCCTTGCCATGCGAGAGAAAGCCACCCTGTGTCGGGCGGCCGCGCGGGCTGCAGCCCGCGGCC
>CAYYPB010000486.1:0-2467 GCA_964473405.1 uncultured Planctomycetaceae bacterium | reverse complement strand
GGCGTCTCTCGGCGTCGTCTCTCGAGCGCGGCTCGACGGAGCCTGCGGGGCGGCTCGCCGCGCCCTATCGCGTCTTCGAAGGCGACCGAAGGATCGCCCGGCTTCCCGGCCCACCGTATCAGTTCGTGGATCGTGTCGTGCAGATCGAGGCCCCGCCGTGGAAGCTAGAGCCGACGGATTGGGTTGCCACGGAATACGAAGTGCCGACCGATGCGTGGTACTTTCAGGCCAATCGTCAGGCCTCGATGCCGTTTGCTGTGCTTCTAGAGATCGCCTTGCAACCGTGCGGTTGGCTGGCGGCGTATCTCGGCTCGGCGCTGCGGAGCGAGAGCGACCTGTCGTTTCGCAACCTCTCCGGCACGGCGACGATGTATGAAGAGCTCTTTCCCGGTGCCGGTGTTGTTACTGTTCGCGTCAAGCTCGACGGCATCTCCGAGGCAGGTGGCATGATCATCGAGCGATTCGAGATGCAAGTACTCCGCGGCGACGCGATGGTCTATGAGGGCGAAACGACGTTCGGCTTCTTCTCGGCCGAAGCTCTCTCGCGACAGGTGGGCATCCGCGACGCCGCCGAACGACTGCACACGCCGAGCGAGACCGAGATCGCGGCGGCCCAGCGCTTCACACTCGAAGACCTGCCTCCGTGGACGCCCGAGGATACGCAGGCAATCCCGTCGCAAGCCGCAGCCCTGCCGGGTCGATCGTTCAGGATGGTCGACGAAGTGGAGTTGCTCGTCGCCGATGGCGGGCCGCACGGGCTGGGTTACATTCGCGGCTCGATCGACGTGGACCCCAACGCTTGGTTCTTCAAGGCCCATTTCTATCAGGATCCGGTTTGGCCCGGCTCGCTGGGGTTGGAATCGTTCATGCAACTGCTGAAGGTCTTCGCGCTGGATCGTTGGGGGGACGGCGTTCGCCACTCGCATCGTTTCGAGCCGATCGCCCTGGGCATCGAGCACACATGGAACTATCGCGGCCAGATCTTGCCCACGAACCGGCGCGTCGAGGTTCAGGCGGTCATTACGCACATCGAGGATGCCGACTCGCCGATGTTGAAGGCAGACGGTTTCCTCAGCGTCGACGGCGTGTATATTTACGAGATGTCCGGCTTCGGGCTTCGCTTAGCCCGTTCGCATGACAAGGGCAAGCGATCAGAGCCGCGACCGTAAGGGAGCGCTTCGGCGTAGGGTCCGCTGTGCGGACCAAGCCTTGGAGACGAGGCGAACGATCGGAATCGGTCCGCACAGCGGACCCTGCGCGTTGAGGGCAATATGACTGACGCGAATGGACAACCGCAGGCGATCGCGTTCACCAAGATGCACGGCCTCGGGAACGACTACGTCTATGTGGATTGCTTTCGGCAATCGCTCGATGGCGTGGATGTGCCCGATCTTGCCCGCAAGGCGAGTGATCGACATACAGGGATCGGCGCTGACGGTCTGATCCTGATTCGCCCGCCGACCGACGGCGCGGCGGCCGACGTTCGGATGGAGATGCACAACGCCGACGGGTCGCCCGGCGAGATGTGCGGCAACGGCATCCGCTGCGTGGCGAAGTATGCCATCGATCACGGTCTCGTCACCGCACGCCCCGGCGCGGAAGCGAGGATTCACATACAAACAGACGGCGGCATTCGCTCGGTGACGGTCACGCTACGAGGCGACCTCGTCGAGGCCGTGCGCGTGGACATGGGCCAGCCGATCCTGGTGCCCGGCGATATCCCGGTGATGGGCGAAGGGGATCGTTGCGTTCGTGCTGAGCTGCCTGTTGGTGATCGGACATTGCTGATGACCTGCGTGTCGATGGGCAACCCGCATGCGGTCGTGTTCGTCGAAGCGTTGGATGATCTCGATGTACGCGCGTTGGGTCCGTTGGTCGAGCGGCACGCATTGTTTCCGCATCGCGTGAATCTGCATGTGGCCGCAGTTCACTCTCGCGGCGAGGTTTCGATGCGAACGTGGGAACGCGGCAGCGGCGTGACCATGGCGTGCGGGACGGGTGCCTGTGCAGTCCTGGTCGCGGGCGTGCTTGAGGGGCGGCTGGATCGCAAAGCTCGGCTGCATCTTCCCGGCGGCGACTTGGACATCGAGGGGGTCGAGGGCCACGGGCTTGGCTCAGTGTACATGACCGGCCCGGCAGTCGAGGTCTTCACCGGCGAGTGGCCTGTTTGATTCCTGCCCGGCGGAGCGTACGCTGAGACCGAAGAAGAGCCGCGGACTTCAGTCCGCGCGGCCGTACAGTGCGACGTGGCATTCCCTCGGAAGGAGAGACCGCGCGGGCTGAAGCCCGCGGCTCTTTACGATGGCCGGGCCCCCATCACCGACACTGAGGACCTGTGGAGCCAGACATGTCAGCAGACGGAATCCAACGCATCGGCATCGGGACCGACCTTCACCGGCTCGAACCGGGGGGCGGGCTGCGTCTCGGCGGCGTGACGATCCCGTTCGACCGGCAGGCGACTGGCCAC
>CAYYPB010000485.1:0-2478 GCA_964473405.1 uncultured Planctomycetaceae bacterium | reverse complement strand
ATAGTCGAACCAGTTGAACCGGCGCACCTTGTAGGGGCAGTTGTTCGAGCAGTAGCGCGTGCCCACGCAACGGTTGTAGGCTTGCTGATTGAGACCCTCTTCGCCATGGACCGTCGCGAGTACGGGGCAAACCGTCTCGCAAGGCGCATGGTCGCAGTGCTGGCACATCATCGGCTGGTGCGCGACGTCGATATCGCCGTCGGTCGTCTCGGAGTAGTAGCGGTCGATGCGAATCCAGTGCATCTCACGGTTGCGGCGAACTTCGTCCTTGCCGACGACCGGGATGTTGTTCTCTACCTGACAGGCGATCACGCAGCTCGCACAGCCCGTGCAGGCGGTGAGGTCGATGGCCATGCCCCAGTGCCGGCCGAGGTACTTGTGATCGCGGGGCCAAAGCTCATGGTCGTGTGCCGGGCCGTGCGGCTGAGTCGTCGCCGGATCGTGCAGCGCCGCGAGCGTGGTCTCTTGGATGTTGGGGCGCCGCAGCCCGCCTTCGGGCGCGAGGTGTTCTGGGACGGTGATCGTGTGATGCTCTTGGGTCAACGCGAGTGTGTGCCGCTTGCCCGTTCGCGACAGTTGCACGTGCCGATCGCTGTAGCGAAGCGTGGGGCCTGCGAGCGACAGCAGCGGGGCGGCGTTGGTGCCGACGAGTCCGTTTGCGCCGACCGAGGGGGCGTCGTGGAGCCACTTGGCCCCGACCTGCTTGAACCGGGCGGACTCTTCGGTGCCGTAGCCCAATGCAACGGCCACGACGCGATCGTGCTGACCCATCTGGATCAAGACAGGGAGCTGGATCGTCTTCTTCGATTGGCCTTGGAGCCGAACTTCGACGACGTCGCCCTCGCTGACACCGAGTTTGCTCGCGGCATCGGGCGACAGGCAGGCGTAGTTGTCCCAGGTTGCCTTGCTGATCGGGTCGGGCAGTTCGTGCAGCCAGGGGTTGTAGGCGTGCCGTCCGGCTCGCATGCCCACCTTGGGGTAGAGAACCAGGGCGAAGGCACCATCGGCCAGCTTGGCGGCGGGGCGAATCGGTAGCACGGCATCGGACTTGAACGCCTCAGTGGCGACCGGCTTGCGAGGGATGCTTGCGTAACCGTCGTGCAGCGTCTGATCCCAGAAGGACTGGTCCGTCCAGGTCTGCCGCAGAATGTCGTGGGCCGAGCGCGGAGTGCCAGACCAGACTGCCAAGCTCTCGAGCAGAGAACGCGTGTCGCCCAACGGCGAGACGGTCGGCTGAGTGAAACTGATCACGCCGTGAGCAGCTTCGTGGTCGCCCCATGATTCGAGGTAGTGATGATCGGGGCAGACGAAACGGGCCAGCCTAGACGTCTCATCGAGACGGGGCGCGAGGCTGACGACCAGCGGCACTTTCTTGATGGCGTCTGCAAGGCTACTGCCATCGGGAAGCTCGAAGACGGGATTGACGCCGTGGAGGAACAGGGCCTGGACTTGGCCGCTCGCAAGCTCGGACAGCAGCGTCTTCAACTCGGCGTCGTTGCTCTGGTTCTGATAGCTGGGGTTCGCGAGATCCAACGTGTGGCCGTAGTTGTCGAGCAGATGATTGACGAAGTTGCAGAGTGCCTGAACGGCGACATCCTGGCTGCCGCTGACGACGAGGCTGTGTTTCTTGGCGTGCCAGAGCTGATCGGCGAGGGTCTTCAAGTCGGCCATCGCCACCGGCGAGGCGGGCAGGCCCTTGGAATAATCGAAGGGAACACCGGCGTGACCGGCGAGAATCGCGGCGAGGTGTATCAACACCAAGCCCAGCTCGTCGGGTGCGATGGCGAAACGCTTGTCCGCCTGTCCGCCGGTGAGCGAGTAGCGGGACTCGAACTGAACATGCCGCAGGAACCGAGGTGAATCGCCTTCGACTTGGCGACCGGTTCGGTAGCCCGCTGTGAACTCCACGGGGGAAATCCATGTGCCCAGGAAGTCCGCGTCGAAACTGGCGATGACGTCGGCCTTGCCGAAATGATAGCGAGGCACCAGTCGAACGCCGTGCGTCTGGGCGTGGGAGTCGGCAATGGCCGAAGATGACAAGGCCTCGTAGGTCACGTGGCGACCGTTGGAGAACGGCTTGAGGAACTCCTGGATCATCTTGCCGGCCGTGGGGCTGGCGAGGGTGGCGGTCAGGAAGCGAACGGCCCCGCCCTGTTGGCGAATCGCTGCCAGCTTCGCCGCGATGGCCGCGTCGGCCTTGCTCCAGGAGGTCTCCTTGCCGTTGGCGAGGGGCTGTCGCAGGCGATGGCTGTCGTAGAGCCCAAGGATCGATGCCTGCCCAACGGCACAGAGGCCACCGCGTGAGAACGGATGATCGGGATTGCCTTCGAGCTTGATCGGTCGACCGTCGCGGCTCTTGACGAGCAGGCCGCATCCGGCAGAGCAGCCGTCGCAGGTGGACGCGTAGGTGTTGGCGCGACCTGGAATGACGCCCTCGGGCTGGTCGAGCAGTGGGCTCGCTCTCCGCACGGGAGTTCA
>CAYYPB010000484.1:0-2481 GCA_964473405.1 uncultured Planctomycetaceae bacterium | reverse complement strand
TGGAAGGAGTCGGGAACCCTCGTTGGGGGCTCGGATCTATGCCGGCTGAACTGTCGTGGACCCAGCGCGGGGCGATCCGCAAGGGTAGCGGGCCGCGCCGAAGGATCGTAGAATCGAACACGCTTGGAGGACGGAATCACCATGACGACAACGATGCTACACATCTTCCGCAACTCGCCGCTGGGGCGAGAAAACCTCATGCAATCCGCGTACTTCTGCAAGCAGCAGCCTGGGATGTCGCTGGCGGTGTACGTTCCGCAAGTGACGCGGTTTACGTTGAGTCCCGGTGACGACCTTGCCATGGTCGATCTCGACGAGTCGTACATCCGATATCCAACGACGGCACGGCGCCACGTCAAGGCAGTACTCGCCGACTTCGACTGCCCCTTCGAGTTCCACACGCCCTCGAAGCACGACAAGAGCCAGATGCCTCATCTCAAAGGCCTGTGGGCCATGATGGCCTGCCCGCGGGTCATCACCGAACAGTCGAGCCGGATCGGCCTCGGGCACCTCGGCCCCAAGGTTCGCAGCCTAGCCAAGCTCTCGCGATTTCCGATCTTCATTCCGAGCATGTCGTTCAAGGCATGGACGAGCGTGAGGGCTTTCTTCGGCGGTTCCCCATTGGGGGCGATCGTGGTCAAGGCGGCGATGGCCGTCGCACGCCTGGCTCGTGTGCCGCTCATCGTCCATACGCAACTGGACGGAACGACCCGAAAAGAATGTGAGAAGAGCCTGTCGGCGGTGGGCATTCTCGATGCGATGTCGGGCGGCGACATCCAATGGCGCACTTACGAAGAGGGAACGCTGGACGAGAACCTCTACGCCGTTCCGCATGACAGCCTCGTCCTCGCAGGCGCGGCCGGGCATCAACTCATCCGCGAACTCATCTTCGGCAGCAAGCTCGAGGTGATTCAAACGACGCTGCCGAACCCGCTCATTATCATCGGCCCCGAGTGCCGGACGCCGTGGGATCGCCTGCCCGAACGCAACGCATGAGGCGCGATGCGCTTGGTCCGCAGGGCAATCGCATCCTCTGGCAACGCCTCGCGGCGGATGCCCCATCCCCTCTGGGGGTGGGGGACGGATGTGCAGCTCGAGGGGGACGGTTGCGCGGCCCGAGAGCAGATAGGCAGCGCCGTCGTCCGAGGACGCAGTCGCCATGAAGCTCAGCGCCGCATCGAACCCGCCTCGCAAGCCTCGGCGGGCGACGCTGCGCCGCAGGCTGCGGTGGCTGATCGCCTTGCGCGGCTCGCCCGAGGCCATTGCCGGAGGCGTGGCCATCGGCATGTTCGTCGCCTTCACGCCGACGATCGGGCTTCAGATGGTCATCGCGGCCCTGCTCGCCACGTTGCTCAAGGCCAACCGCCCGGCCGCCGTCGCGATAGTCTGGCTCACCAATCCGCTGACGGTCCCGCCCCTGTTCGCCGGCACTTATTGGGTGGGGACGTTTTTTCATGCCGGCCCGCCGGTTGCCGAGGTTCATGCTCTGCTGTCCGACACAATGCGGATGATCGCCAGCCATGACTATTGGGCGCTGCACCACCAGTTCACGACGTTCCTGGCGGTCGGCTGGCGAATCCTCATCCCACTACTGATCGGCGGCGTGCTGGTCGGCACGATCCTCGGGAGCATCTCCTACGTCGCGACGCTGCGAATGGTCGGAAGGTATCGGCGGCGGAGGGCGCAGCACAAACGCCAGCGTGCGAGTGAGCAGGCTGAATCGACTCGGAACATCAAGTCCAGACGGCCGGAGATCGGCCCAGGCCGAAGCACGCCTTGACGGGAACGCCACAGACGTGGAGCGCCGTCTCCCAGTTGCATGAACCCACCGAGCCCCGCGAACAAGACCGCGGCATCAGATCACGTCATCGATCGTCGAGTCTTCGAGAGGATCTGGCCGTAATGCGGCGCCGCGATTGCGATCCGGGCTCCAGGCTCGGAGCTGTTGCTCGTCGATGGGGAAGGTGTGAGCCTCCGGATGCGCGACCCATTTGGGGAGGACGACGTCGGGCATGGGATAGTCATGGAGCCGCTGCTCGAGGGTTCTCATTCGTCGCCGGCCGCCGTAGGAGCGTTTCGACCAGCGTCTCCAGACGTACTCCTGGACCTCGCGCCTGAGCTTTTCGATATCCGTGGGGCGACAGCATTGCTCGTAGGACCGGCTCGATGATTCGTCTTGCTTGCACGGACACACGTCGCCCGGAGCGACGCGGCCGAGACGTAGAAAGTGCGGTTTGAGAGACCTCGGTTGCGAAACTCGCTTCCCAAGCCGGCGCAGGATCAAAACAACGAGAACCACGCCGACTGCCAACAGCATCGCGCCGAGGAAGATTGCGAATGCGTTGACATGACCCACGTTTCGACCTCACGTTGTCGGCGAAAGAGCCGGCGACACGTTATGCCGAACGAGCGGCGGGCTTCAGCCCGCGCGGACGTGCGGCGCGGAGTGGCGTCCCCTCTCCTGGAGACTCCGCGCGGGCT
>CAYYPB010000483.1:0-2492 GCA_964473405.1 uncultured Planctomycetaceae bacterium | reverse complement strand
ACAGAAACGTTGGAGCCCAGTCAACCCGCAGCTTGGTGTGTGGCGATGCACTAGCCCACGGCGTCAGCCAATGGTATCTACACAAGTAGCCCGGCCGAGTATCGCCCCGGGGGGGGCGACGGCAAGTAGCCACGGGTGGAGCGCAGCGCAACCCGTGGATCAAGTCGAGAACACGCATCCCGCCCCCGAGGGGCGGCGGAAGGACGCACGGGTGACACCCCTTGCAGACGCGATCAGGCGAGTTCGACGCGTCCGATATCCGCTGCTCCGCCGGGGCGGATTCGCTAGGGGTCGGCGCTACCACGGGTTCCGCTTCGCTTCCCGGCGCGCCGGGACTACTGCCCGCGACGCCTCCGGGGCCAAGCCGCCCGTGTGGGCGGAGTTGTGTAGATACTATTGGCCGACGCCGTGGCCTATCGGAGTGCCGCCGCTCCGTGACTGACTGCGAAACACGACACTTCGGTTGGGGCGGCATGAGGCGTTGTAACACAGACATGGGATAGTCTCTGAATCGAGGAACACTGAATGGCAACAACTGACGAGACAATTGGCGGCTTTCTCGAAACACTATCCTCACGGGCGCCAACGCCTGGCGGGGGCAGTGCCAGCGCCTTCATCGGGGCCGTGGGGGCGGCGCTGTGCGGGATGGTCGGGCGACTCAACGAGAAGAAACGCGGCACCGAGCCGGGCCGATTGCACGATACCATCGAGCCGGCCGACGCGGCGTTGGCCCGCCTCACGGCGCTGGCCGACGAAGATATCGCAGCGTTCACCGAACTTATGCGAACCTGGAAGCTCGCCGACGATACGCCGGACGCCGACGGGCAGAAGCAGGCGGCCACCATCGCCGCGACCGAAGCGCCGCTGGCGATCATGACGGCGGCGATGGCGGTGCTGCGACTGGCGGTGCAGGGCCTGGAAACGTCAAAGAAGAACTGCGTCTCCGACTCCGGCGTCGCAGCCTTCGCGGCAAGAGCGGCGCTGGAGGGCGCGCGGCTCAACGTCATGATCAACCTGCCCGGCATCACGGACGAATCGCTGGCCACCGCCCTGCGAGAACAAGCGGACGCACTTATGGCCGAGGCCCAGACGCTGAACGCGACGGTCGAGCGGCGGATTGGGGAACTGTACGCGTAGCAAGCAGCCGCAGACTGTTTTCTACACGACCAAGAAACCGCCACCCATCCCTTCGGGACGGATGGGGCACCCGTCAATCCCCTTTGCAGCCGCGATAGTTCGCGACCGGCGACTCAATGCCCATAGCACGCGTTGGTCGCTCAGGCGCGGACTTCTAGACTCACTTCGCCGGTTACGCTGTCGACGATGATGAAGCCTCCCGCGCCTGGGAATATGTAGATGATGTTCTCGACGTTGGGATTCAGCGGCAGCAGTACTTCCCAATAGGCGAACGGTGGACTGAATCCAGCCGCCACCGCCAGCGCCCAGGCATCGACGACGTCCATCGTCAGATTGGCATTGAGATCCTGGAACACGACGCCGAAGGGTGCCTGCGCGAGCAGCTCGATCGTCCATGTGCCATTGTAGACCAGCCGCCATGCTCGGATGTCGCCGTTGTCCTGTGCGACGGCGACAAAGTCCCAGACGTTCGTGTCCGCCGCCGCGCTCAGCGAGTTGCCGTCGCCGTCCCGACCGCCGGACCAAATGATGAACGCCGAGGCGGCGGTCTCTTTGATCTTGGCGTCGGCGGCTGCGATCATCTGGCGGCTGACGCTGTCGTCGCCCGGCGCGGCACCGAATAGCGGCGGAGCCAACGCCGGCGTCATCACACTGACGGCCCCGCTAACCGTGTCGATCATCACGGCCTTGTCGCCGTAGTTGAACGTGAACTGAGCGGGCGTGGCGCTCGGATGCAACGGCCGATGCAACGACCAGCCGTGGAAGTCATCCGCGTGCCCGGCGGCGAGGAGCAGGCTCCGCGCCTCGGCCTGGGTCATCGTCACTTGAGTCAGGTCGTAATACCCCGCGCCGAGCGTCGGGAAGGGATGCGTGTCGGTGGTCCATCCGATGCCGTCGTGGGTGAGGCGATAGGTGCCATTGTCATTGGCATTGGCGGTGTCGATCGCGAGAAACGTGCGCGAAGCTGCCCGAACGCCGCCGATGCAAGCACACCCGCCATTAACGCCGCTGGCCTCGAAGACGATGGCGTTGGGATTGAGCGAACGGGCTCGACTCGCGGCCTGAGCGATCAGGTCGTCCTGTTCGAAACAGGGAAGCCCCTGACAAGTGCAGCCCAGCATGAGCCCGGTGGCCAGCGTGACGAACAGAGTCTGCTTGGCCATCGACGGTAGAGAATCTGTCATCTTCTATTCTCCCTTCTGCCGGTGTAGTGTATCTGAGTCCGGACACGGATAACAAGTCGTGCGCTCACAATCCGGCTGATCCGCACAGCGGCCCCTACATTCTGACGCCCGAACGCTGATTCTCTCGTACGAACCCCCGTTTGTGCGATCGTTTGAGAATCTGCGGGTGTG
>CAYYPB010000482.1:0-2502 GCA_964473405.1 uncultured Planctomycetaceae bacterium | reverse complement strand
GCCCCCGCGCCCCCCCCGCCGATACCATCGGCGGCTTTGTGGGGAACGCCGATACCATCGGCGGCTTTATCGAGAGGACGGCATGGCGAAGAAGACGTCACGGAAGACCACGACACGCAAGAAAGCGGCCGCGCGCGGCACGGTCGCCGCGCCCAAACGCCGGTCGAGCAGCCGGGGGAAGAAGCTGCCGACGGGCGAAAAGATCGTCGCGTTGGCGGAGTCGGTGGGCGTCAGCGCCTCGAAGCAGCGTGACCCCTCGATTGAAATCCCGCTGAGGACGCTGTCGAACGCGCAGTACAGCAAGGCCAAACGCATCATCGAGATGGGCGACAAGACCGCGACGCGGAACTTCTTCGACCTGAACAAGGCCAAGGGGTTCATGCAGACGCTGCTGATCGCCAGCGGATGCAAGCGGCTGATCGACGAGGACAAGACGGTCAGCATTCGTGGGCTCTACTATCTGTCGAAGCACACGATCGCCGGGACGAACGAGAAGACCTTCGACGGGCAGAGCGAGAGCGATCCGATCATCGAAGACCTGGAGGTCGCTTTGGGGTCTCTGCGCGAAGAGCTGCACGTCTTCGCGTCGAGCCGGGGGACCATTGCCGGCAATCTGACCGTGGTGAGCAAGGGGGACGAGATCGATCTGCGGAAAATGGGGGCCGGGGGGATGAGCATCCCCGGCATTGTCGAGCCCGACGTACTGCAATTCAAGAAGTGCGACGCGAAGTTCATCCTGCATGTCGAGAAGGACACGGTCTGGCAGCGATTCAACGAGGATAAGTTCTGGAAGAAGCACAACTGCATCCTGACGCACGGCAACGGTCAGCCGCCGCGCGGCGTTCGGCGGATGCTGCACAGGATGCACAACGAGTTGAAGCTGCCGCTCTATTGCCTGCTGGATAACGACCCGTGGGGGTACTACATCTACTCCGTCATCAAGCAGGGTTCGATCAACCTTGCGTTCGAGTCGAAGCGAATGGCCGTGCCCGACGCGAAGCTCATCGGCATCCGGAGCCGGGACTTTGAGGAGTTCGACCTGTCGGACGACGTGAAGATCGCGATCGACAACAAGGATATCAAGCGGGCCAGGCAGATCATGGCCTACCCTTGGTTCAAGGGGAAGAAGGAGTGGGAGAAGGAAATCGCCCACATGCTGAAGCATGGCTTCAAGATGGAAGTGGAGTCGCTGCTGACGAAGAGCATTTCGTTCGTGACCGAGACGTATGTGCCGAATCGTCTGCGGCATCGGACGAAGTGGTTGGACTAACAATCACAAGACCCGGGGCATGCCTGCCCCGGGCTTTCGTGGCGTTGAGCGATTTTCGTTGGGTCGGCTAGACGGGCGCGGATCGCTTCGCGCTGTTGTCCTTGGCGTATTCCTTTTGATACCAGTCGAATGCCTTGCGGATGCCGTCGGCGAACTTCGTCTCGGGCCGCCAGTTGAGCAACTTCTGAGTATGTTCGCATCGCAGGCGTTGGGGTAGGCCTGTCAGGGCGATGGCCGATCTTCGCAGCACGGCGGCGCGCGGGCCGCGCTTGATCAGCTTTTCACCCAGCCAGCCGAAGAAGAACGCGACGCGATAGGGGATATGTTTCGTGACGCGCGGGATGCCGAAGCCGTCGGCCATGGCGTCGAAGTACTGCTTCTGCGTGACGCGTTCGTTTCCGCCGACGATGAGAACTTCGCCCGCCGCCTCGGGGCATGTGCCCGACAGGACGATGGCGCGAACGGCATCCGCCACATAGACGAATGCCATCTCGTTGGCACCCTTGCCGACGATCATCATCGTGCTGTCGCGCATGGCGGGTTCAACGTGCGTGTGCATCGTTCGGTTCCGCGGGCCGTAGAGATAACCCAGGCGGACGATGACCCACTCCATCTCGTCGGGGCACTCGTCTCGAACGACCTGCTCGGCGTAGAGTTTGGCTCGGCCGTAGGGGAACCACGATGGCGGCTCGGGCGTGGGGGTGGACTCGTCGATGACTTGGCCGGACGCGAAGAGCTTGGGGTGATAGATGCCGCACGAGCTGACATGGACGAACCGCTTGACGCCGCGATCGGCGGCGGCGGCGAGCAGGCGCTGCGTGCCGGCGACGGTCGTTCGGTGGAAGTCGGCTTCGCTGCCGACCATCTCGACACGGGCGGCGGCGTGATAGACGACATCGCGGCCCTCGCACGCGGATCGCAACGAATCGGCGTCGTCGAGATCGCCCACGACCGGCTCGGCACCGAGCGATTCGAGCAGGCCCCGGTTGCTCGTCGGTCTGACGATCGCGCGGACTTCGTCCGATCGATCGCGGAGTTGTTCGATCAGGTGACTTCCGACGAAGCCGGTTCCGCCGGTGACGAGGGCCTTCATGGGGTTTGTCCTGCTTGATGGGTCCGTGGAGGCCATTGCGCCCCCCCCCTGGAAGGGGCGGGGCACCCTCGATCCGTGAGGCTGTAGGGCGGGCTCCGCCCGCCGTGAGACAGAGTGGTCTGCGCGCGCTCGACAGCCT
>CAYYPB010000481.1:0-2528 GCA_964473405.1 uncultured Planctomycetaceae bacterium | reverse complement strand
TTTCGGCTTTCGGCTCTTGGTTTTCATCGTTCGCTTTTCGGTTTTCATTCGAGTGCCAGCTCGGTCGGGATCAACGGAACGATGTGAACGTGGCGCACGTTTGCGACGTCCACAGCAGGCTCGACCTTGAGGTCGAAGACGAGCCGGCGGTTGGGGTCTTCGACGATGGCGGTGACGAAACCGATGACCATCGGCTGCGGCAGGCCGAGTTGGCCGGGCGAACTGCAAACGTGGTCGCCGACGCGGATGCGGACCGTGCCGTCGTCCTCGGCGGAGTCGATCTCGTTGTCGACGAATCGATAGTCCACATCTCGGATGATCATCTCGCCGCGACCGGTGCCGCGCAGGATGCAAGGATACTCGACGAACGCGAACAACTCGCCGCGCAGGCCCCCGACGCGCACCTCGGTCGGTGGGCAATCGATGTCGGCAAACAACTGAACGCGCGAGGTGTAGGGGCTGACGAACTCGATACGCCCCAGGAGAATCTCGCGTGCGATGACGGCCTGGTTCTGGGCGACATCGTTGAGATAGCCCTCGTTGAGAAAGAGCCTTGTCGTGGCCCAGTCCTTGCGATGGACCCCGAGCTCGGCCCCGCGTTCCAGCAGCAGCGATGACCGCCATTGGGCGATGTCGTGGGCGATGACCTGAGCGGCGAGGGCGCGCGGGATGGCCCGGGATCGGACGGCGCCGAGTCGTTCGTTCTCGGCCTCAAGTTGCTCGATGAGCCCCGCCTGCGAGACGAGATGTCGCATCATCGCATCGGTCCGGTCGTTGTCGGCCTGCGACTCGGCGTCGTGCGGGAGGGTGTGAGCGGCCCAATGGGTGGCGGAGTAGGCGAGGTCTTGCAGCGGGGCGAGGAGTTGGGTCGTGTGCTTGGCCGCGTCGGCATAGTGCGGCGGGAGCAGGACCGCCACGGCGGAGGTGGCCATGAGGGCGGCGAAGACGGTCTTCTTGCTAGGGCGGTAACTCGCGAGTCGCATGGGGAGTATTCTAGCGGGACAGCGTCGAGGCGTCACTTGTGGCGGGTGACCTCTCCGTCCGGCTCGCGTAGAATCACGACGATGAAGACCCGACGGCCCTGGCTGGACTATAGTGGATATCTCGCGGTCCGATTCGCGGCGGCCGTACTCGGCATGTTTCCGCTCGGGACGACGCTGCATCTGATGCGTGGGCTGGGCTCGTTCTGGTTCCATGCGCCGTACGCGTTGCCCGAGTCGCGGGTCCCCCGCTTGATCGCTCGGCTGCGGTTCATGCGATGGCTCGTCGTGCTATCGAACGGCGGCAACCGTCTGCTCCACAAGTTCCGCGAGCATCGCCGCCGGGCGGAGGAGCACATCCGCACCTCGTTTCCCGAGAAGTCCGAGGCGGAGGTCTCTGCGATTGCGCTGGGGTCGTTTCGGCAGATTACCATGCTGGCGGTGGAGGTCTTGCTGACGCCGCGGCGGCTGACGATCTGGACGCGGGCCCAGCATGTGAAGTTCCGGCATCTGGACGAGTCGATCCGCGTCCTGCTAGATGGCAAGGGCTGCATCATGCTCACGGGCCATTACGGCAATTGGGAGCTATTGGGTTATTCGCTGGCGATTCTCGGGTTCGACATCGTCGCAGTGATGCGGCCTCTCGATAACCCACACTTGAATCGCTACCTGCTCGACCGCCGCGAACGCAGCGGCTTGTCGCTGCTCTACAAAAAAGGCGCGAGCGAATCGGCGGTTGATGTGCTAGAGGCCGGCGGCGCGCTATGCTTCATCGCCGACCAGAACGCCGGCAGCAAGGGGTTGTTCGTCGATTTCTTCGGGCGCAAGGCCTCGACGTACAAGTCCATCGGCCTATTGGCCATGCAGCAGGAGGTGCCGATCATCGTGGGCTGCGCGCGGCGGATCGGTCCGTCGCTGGACTACGAAATGTGCGTCAATCGCATCATCCGTCCGCACGAGTGGGCGGATCAGGACGACCCGCTGCGTTGGATAACGCAGACGTTTTCGACGGCGCTGGAGGATCTGATCCGCGAGGCGCCGGAGCAGTACTTGTGGATACATCGACGATGGAAATCGCGGCCGAAGGATGAGTTGAAGGCCTCGGCCTGAGAGAGGATTGCGGATGTTCGGTTCTTCGGAGATCAAGAAACTCCAGAAACAGGTGGATAAGAATCCCCATGATGCGGGGGCTCAGCTTGAGTTGGGCAAGGCGCTTTTGGGGGCGGGGCAGCATGCGGAGGCAGGCCCGTGCTTTCAGCGCGTCCTCGCGGTGGATACGCAGAACTTTGCGGCGTACGAGTTGCTCTCGATGGCGCAGCGACAAGGCGGTCTCAACGACCTGGCGATCAAGACGCTGACCAACGCCTATCGGGCAGCGCAGCGGCTTGGCGAGACGGCCCGCGTGAATGATTTCGCGGCCATGTTGAAGGATCTGGGGGCCGCTGTGCCGGCGGCCGTCGAGAAGCAGGCCCAGAGGCCGGCAGGGAGCGGTGGCCTCGTGTGGCGGCTGCGCGGAGTGCGCGCGGCGCGTGTCGAGGAACCTCCTGC
>CAYYPB010000480.1:0-2530 GCA_964473405.1 uncultured Planctomycetaceae bacterium | reverse complement strand
CACAAGCTCATCGAGCGATGAACCCGCAGAAGCAACTGTGGCGATGCACTAGCCCGACGCTGACGGAGATTATTCGGTGACGACGAGTGGTGTGTTGATTCTCTCGGTGATCTGGTTCGGGCAGGCGAGCCCGCCTACCGCCGCGCCGGCCGATGGGCTGGCCGACGAATACGTCGATGGTACCTTTGGCTTCTCCATTCGCCCGCCGCTCGGCTGGCATCTGATACGTGAGCGCGTGCCTTCGCGGCGCGGCGCGACGCTGCTGAGGATGGTAGAACCTTCTCGCGGCGGCGACCGCGACCCCATGATCCTGCGGCACACGACGACAACGAAGGCCGTTCCGATCAACGACATGCTCCGCGACCTGTGCAAGACGCTCCAACTCGAGTTCGCGAATGTCGAGCTCCACGCCCAGCAGGTGCAGCAGGTCGCCGGACGCCCCGCCGCCTATCTCTCCGCCACGTTTCTCGAAGGGGGCGTCAAGCGGCTGCGCCTCATGGGCATCGTCGAGGCCGCGCCGCGGCAGTACTTCCTGCTGATCTACAACGCGCCGTTTCAGGCCAAGCGCCGGATCGAGCCGGTCTTCCAGAGCGTCTTGGCCTCCATGCGGCTGTTGAGCGAGCGGCTCAGCGCCGAAGAGATGGAGGCCGCCCTGGATGCGGGTGCCGAATGGGTGGCGGGCGTCACTGCAGCGTCGATCCGCGACGCCCTACTCGACGAACAATACTTGGCCGTGTTGATCGACGGCAAGCCTGCGGGCTATGTGACCGTCCGGCACCGACCCAGCCGCTGGAAGAAGCGCGACGGGTTCGAGGTCATCGAGGAGGGCTGGACATTCGGCGACGATGGCATCGTCCGGTTGCTTCAGTCGCAGATGTTCATTGGTAAGGACAGCGCGCACGAACGTTGGCGGACGAACGTGACGACCTGGACGCCCGCGAGGGGCGATCGGCCGGAGAACCTGGAAAGCACGCTCGAGGAGGGCCTGCGAGACAGCGGCTTTCTTCTGACGGGCCAGACCTACTCGCTAAACCGTCCGCAGCGCGAGAACCCGCCGATCGAGATCGGCAAGACGTACATCTCCAAGGCACTCATCCGGCTGCTCCCGCGCATGGCCGGCGATCTGCACAAGCCGAAAAACTATGCGTTCGCGGCATTCGACCACTCGCGGGCAGGCCTGATCCTCCGCATCGTCGAGTTCAAGGGCCAGGTCGAACCGCCGGAGCCGGGCATCAAGGGCAAGGTCTTCCAGATCGACGAACGCGAGGGCGCGACGGCCATCCCCTCGACGCTCTATGTCGACGAGAGTGGTCGCACGCTGATGGTCAAATCTCGAAGCCTGACGATGCGTCCCGCCGAGCGTTCGGAACTTGATCGACAGTTCGGCGGCCGCATCGCCGAGGCGTCCCGCGCCATGGCCCGACTGGAGAAGGTCATCAAGAGAAACGCCGATCGCTTCCGCCGCCGCACGCCGTAGTCACACGACGACCTTAATCGCACCGCCCGAACCGCGACGACAACCATCAGAGCCCGAAGCGTCAGCGCCGGGTTTTCGTGGAGGGTCGCACGTCTTCTAACCCGCTCGCTTGCGCTCGGGGCTCGGATCTGGCGGCGGCTTCGTTTCTTTCATGCTCAGAGGATCAGCATTGCGTCGCCGTAGCTGTAGAAGCGATAGCGCTCTTGGACTGCGAGTTCGTATGCTCTGATTGCCAACGCTCGCCCCGCCATGGCGCAGATGAGCGCGAGCAGCGTGCTGCCGGGCAGATGGAAGTTCGTCAGCAGCGCATCGGTCACGCGGAAGTCGTACGGCGGATAGATGAGAATATCTGTCCAGCCGGACTGGGGGCGCAGCGTGCCATCGCTGCCACATGTTTCCAGGACGCGTACGGATGTGGTGCCGACCGCGACGGCACGGCCTTTGGGGCTGCGAACGCCCGCGATCAGAGCCGCCGCCTCTGGCGAGAGTTCGAAATACTCGCTATGCATGGGATGGTCGGCAAGATCATCGACCTCGACGGGCTGAAACGTCCCGAGCCCGACGTGCAGCAGTACCTCAGCCGTCGTGACACCCTTGCCGCGAATGTCGTCGAGCAGCGCCGGCGTAAAATGCAGCCCCGCCGTCGGGGCGGCGACCGCACCGGGGGTTGCGGCGAACACCGTTTGGTATCGCTGCATATCCTCCCGGCGAAGGCTCGCGTCGTCGCCGTCGCGGCGGATGTACGGCGGCAGCGGCGGGCTGCCGATCGCTGCGAGAACGACCTCGGCCGAATCCGGCGGATCGATGGCCACCTCGCAGAGGCCGCGATCGAGGCGTCGCAGCAGCGTCATTTGGGCGTCGGCCCCTTCGAGGCCCAAGGACTCTTCATCACGAACGCGCTTGGCACCGGACAACATGACATGCCATCGGCCCGGCTCCAGCTCACGAACGAATAGGGCGTTCAGCTTCCCGCCCGTGGCGCGGCGAGCCGTAAACTTGGCGGGCCACACGCGCGTCTTGTTCAAGACGCGGGCATCATCCGGCCTTGCCGAC
>CAYYPB010000479.1:0-2533 GCA_964473405.1 uncultured Planctomycetaceae bacterium | reverse complement strand
AAACGACCGGCGAGACGCCGGTGCCACACAGTGTTTCCGTATCTCATCGCTGCATGATCGGTAGGTTCGCATACGGCAGTTGCAGGACAAGCAGTGCGATCGACGTTCCGTACACCGTGCCGACTGAGTCACCGTCCCACGAGCCGTCGCCGTTCTGGGTCGAGAGCAAGTGGTCTCTGATCTTTGGATAGTATCGCTTCCAGTTTGCATCGCCGGCCAGGTACATCACCTGCGACATGTACAGATGCGAGTAGAAGAAGTGCCCCCAGACGCCGCTGCGCGACTGGCCGAAGCCGATCTCCTGCTTGCAGTATTCCAGAGCCCGCAGGGCCATGGGGTTGTCGTCCTCGCCCGCGTTGAACCAGCACGCCACGGCGGCGGCGGTAATGGGTGGACGCGAGCCCGACATACCGACGCGATAGGCGATGCCCCCGTCGGGCTGAACGGACTTCTTGAGGTACTTCATGGCTCGTTTGATGACCTTCTTCGGAACGGCGATGCCCGCGTTGCGTGCCGCCCGCAATGCCTGGACCTGTGTGACCGTGACGGAGCCTTCGTCGCCGGACATGTCCGGGGTATAGAGCCAGCCGCCCAGACGGCTTTGGCTCTTCTCGGTCAGGGCGACGCCCTTTTGCAAAACCCAGCGGATGCGGGCGAGTCGTTCGGGGTCTTCCTCCATGCCCATGACCTGCGCGAGGAAGAGCATGGAGAATCCGTGGCCGTACATCGATCGCGACTCCTCGTCGTTGCCGCGCGGGCAGATCAGCCCGTTGCGCTGCGAGCAGTGGAGTGCGTACGTTAGCGCCTTGCGGAGCTGCGGTGAGTAGGGGCCCTCGGTCGGCGTGCTGCCGGAGGCCATCAGGCCCAGTGCCGCCAGCGAGGTCATCGAGAGTGGATATGAACCGAAGCCGCCCTGATCGCGGAAGGCACCGTCGGATGCCTGCCGCGAGGCGAGGAACTTCAGTGCGCTCGCGATGGCCTTTTCGGTCTCTTCGGTGACGAGTGGCGGTCGAGCAGCCAACAGCGTGGGCTTGTCGCGGCTCTGCGCGGAGGCGGGCGAGCAGGGCAGCAGCCCGAGGCAGACGGCCAGGACTCGCACTACAGCACAAAGTCGCGCCGGTCGGGTGGCCCGCCCGTTCCAGGGGTGGGGGACGGATAGTCTGCCCAGGGCCGATTCGACGCGCGTTTGGCTGAGCCTGATGTGGACCCCAGACGAGGTCGCGGCAGGCATAGCCGGCGAGAAGAAGGAAACGACCTCCACGGCCCGTCCGTCCCCTACCCCCAGAGGGGATGGGGCACCCGAAAGGGCAACCTTGCGCTGAAGTGCTAGGCCGCATGAGGCAGTGCGCTGCTTTCGCGGAGGTCCGGTCTGTCTACTGGAAGTTCTAGTCTTCACGCTTCTCGTTCTTTCCAGGCGTTCGATTCGCGTCGGTCAACACGAAGATACCCTCCGGCGCCGCCGCGATGATCCGATCATTCAACACGATCACGTCGGTGATGATCCGCGACCTGTGCCGGCCTTCTCCGAGTTGACCGTCGTAGAACTCGTAGGGCCTCGGGCGCATTCTCAGGCCCGTCGCCTTGTTGATGATCTCAAGCCGCGGGGGCAGCGTCCTGTCGACGCCGGGATCGCCCGCGGTGGCCGGCTCGTTCCGAATCACGGCGACGTAGTCCGGCGACGCGCGCATCATCTGTGGGCTGATCGTCGCGATCGGTCCGAGCGCTCGCGATTCTACCTCACCCCAGGGCGAGTCGTCACCCTCCAATGCGTACGGCTTCAGAAGGTACTCGCTCGGCAGGTCATCCGTCGCGGTGAAGAGCAACAGTTGGCCCTTGCCGGACGACTGCGTGGGGAAATCGACGACCGCGTCGCCCGGCGGCATGCGCAGGCCATCGGCTGTGATGTCCTTGACCGTTTCGCCAGTCGCGGCGTCGACAACGCGGAATTGATTGACGCTGTGGGAGACGCCCACATGCTTTCGATCCAACTCGAAGAGACCCTGGATGAGCCCGGGCAGTTCAGATCGCCAGAGTGTCCGGCCGGTGGTCGCGTCTCGGCCCAGCACGATCTTGTGCCCGCTGCGACAGACGACCTTGTCGACGATGGCCAGATGGGCGTCCGGGTCGTCTTCTTCGATGGCGTGATGGGTCGCCGCGAAGGGCGCGTCAACGGCCAAGAGCGAGTACTCGCGCGTGGTTCTGCCGCTTTCGGGATCGATCACGAAGACGCGGGTTGCGTTGCGGTCCACGACGAGAAGGTGGCCCTCCGCGGCGCGGAGGGTCTTCACCATGCCGTGCGGCCAGTGGCGTCGCCAGATCGGCTTGGCACTGTCTCTTGCCGCGACCGCGACGAGTGTGTTCGCATCGGCGGCGGCCACGACGATACCGCCGATGTCGACCATTGCCGGCGTCGGCAGGGGGCCCTGTGCCGTGTCGATCGGCATGGGGGCCCACAGGGCTCGATCCCAGCTGTATGCTACGGCACTCGACAGCCCCGTTGGTGTGAGAGCTCTCTCACTTACGCTTACACTAG
>CAYYPB010000478.1:0-2581 GCA_964473405.1 uncultured Planctomycetaceae bacterium | reverse complement strand
GGCGTGACTGGAGGTACGCCGAGCGCCTGTCTAACGCTCTCGGGCCGCGTCGACGAGGCGCCGGGGCCGCCGGAGGAGCCGCTCGAACTGGCGACGCCCGACCAAGACGGCTACCGGCTCGCCCCGCCGGGTCAGTTCCACCGCCTTGCCGCGTTCCGCCTCGCGTACCAGCTTGGGCAGGTTGCTGCGGGCTTCTGAAATGGAGTGTCGGTTACTCATCGCCGGATATCGATATGTACAAATTGATGTACATAATATTCACCCTTCCGCCCGGGGACAAGCGCGAAGCACGGAGATTGGCGCGGAGGGATCCGGTGCCCGGCCGAGTTCTCGGTTCGCGGAGAAGACCGATCGAAGGTCCGCAAGCCTGGCCTGCATGCGCCCCTCGGCTCCGACCGCCACCATAGACACGATCTGGACACACGCCAGCTCCGTAACCTATTGAAAATCAGGATAACATCGAAAGTTCGAATCCCTCCCTATCCGCCAATGACTGAAAATAAGCCGCTGTGTTGAATGATACTTATCAAGACAGCGGTTGTTTTTCTCCACAAGACATTGTCTTGGCTCCGATATCAAGTGGACACGCCCAACGTCGTTTTGTAAGAGTCCCAGCATAGGCACAAACGGACCTGATACACACCTGACAAGAAAGAGCACACCCCGCCAGATCTCAGCAGCGGGGCTATACTGCATTCGCTGTTGCGCTAGAGTTCAAATCGGGGTCGAGTCCCGTGGTGGCAGCATGAGTCCCGGAACACTTCTCCGAGCCGGTGTCTTCGCATTCGTTTCCCTGTGCCTGCCATTCACGGCGCACGCGGCCGAGCGTGTCGCCCTCATCATCGGCAACGCGGCCTACCCCGAGGCCCCGCTTCGCAATCCTGACAACGACGCCCGCGCCGAGCGCTTACAACGACCCGCACTGACCCCCATGCAGGCGAGGGGCGCAAGCCCTGTGGAGGAGTGCATCGTCGGGCACGTGAACGAACATGAGCTTGATATTCTGCAGGTGGCGGAGAAGTCAGAGCAGCTATTGTCTGAAGCGCTCGCCAAGAACGGCATCGCGTCATCTATTTATTTTTCAGCCGCCGCAGCCGGATCTCAGATTGCGGCGATCGCCTCATCGAGGGCCGCGATCAGAAAGTCGGCGTTGTCGGGTTTGAACACCATGGGTGGGCGAATCTTGAGCACGTTGCCGAAATAGCCCTCGCGGCCGACCAGGACACCGTTCTCCTTCATGGCGTTGATGACCCGCTTGGTTTCTTGTTTGGCGGGCTCCTGGGTGGCGCGGTCGCGTACCAGCTCGACGCCGGCGACCATGCCGGCGCCGCGAACATCGCCGATCATCGGGTGGCGCTGGGCCAGGGCGCGCAGGCCCCGGCGCAGGTATTTGCCGGTTCCCATGGCGTTGCCCAGAAGCTGCTCGTCCTCGATGACGTCGAGCACCGCGCCGCCCGCGGCGCAGGCCACCGGGTTTCCGCCGAAGGTGCTGAAGTAGCCCGTCTTCTCGGTGAACGAGGCGAGGATTTCGGGCGTCGTGATGATCGCGCCCAATGCCAGGCCGTTGCCGATGGGTTTGCCCAGAGCGAGAATCTCGGCATCGAGTCCATGGGTCTGGCAGCCCCACATGTGGCTGCCCATGCGCCCGAAGCCGGCCTGCACCTCGTCGGCGATGAAGACGCCGCCGGCGGCGCGCACCTTATCGACCACCAATTTGAGATAGCCCGCGGGCACATCGATGATACCGTGGTTGACGAAGGACGAATCGATCATCACCGCACCCACCCCGTAGCCCGCCTCGTCGAGCGCGGCAATGGCCCGGTCGGCGTCGGCGGCGTAGCGTGCGGCGGCATCGTCGCCGCGAAACGCGCCGCGGTAGGTGTCGGGGGTGACGATGGTGCGGATATGGGACGGAATTTCGTCGCCCGGCCGATCCGCCGGCGACAATGCGTCGATGGCGTCGGTGCCGCCATGGTAGGCCTTCTCGATGACGATGGCGCCACGCTTGCCGCTGTGCATCTTGGCCATTCGCCAGCTGATGTCGGTGGCCTCGCTGCCCGAGTTGACGAAGACGCAGACCCGCGGCCCGCCCGTAATCGTCGTCGTCAGGCGTTCGGCATAGTCGATGATGTTGCCATAGACGTACCGCGTGCTGGTGCACAGCGCCGCGTACTGGCGGGTGATGGATCGCAGCACATGAGGGTGCGAATGGCCGACGTGGGGCACATTGTTATAGGCGTCGAGATAGGCCCGTCCGGTGGCGTCGTAGAGCCAGACACCCTCGCCCCGCACCATGTGCAGGGGGCGGTCGTAAAACAGGTACAATTTGTGCCCCAGCAGCCTGCGGCGGCGCTCGAGCATATCGTCCAGCACGGTGTCGGCCTCGGCCTGGTCGACCTCGCCGGGCCGTGGGCAGTAGGGCGGGAACTTCAGGGCGCTGCGCAGGCGCGCCCGTACCGTCTCGCGACCCGCCGCCAGAAGCCGTTCGAAGGCCGGCGAGAACTTCGCCACGGAGTCCACGAGATACTCTATGGGGCCGGTCGGATTGGCGATGCGCCAGGGGCAGATGAGGATTTCGGAC
>CAYYPB010000477.1:0-2592 GCA_964473405.1 uncultured Planctomycetaceae bacterium | reverse complement strand
ACATCTGGGACAGCATCGCCAACGTCCCAGAGGCCGTTGAACTCACTGAAGCCCAGCGGCGAGAACTAGACGCTCGCCTCGAAGCCTATCGCCGGGATCCCTCGGCAGGCTCCGCCTGGGACGTTGTGAAGTCCCGCATCTTGCAAGGCAAATGACCCGCCAGATCATCATCCGCCCAGAAGCCGAGTCGGAACTCGCCGACGCCTACGGATGGTAAGAGGAGCAGCGATCAGGCCTCGGCCAGGAGTTGCTCCTCTCCGTTGAGGCGACGTTGGGGTCAATCCGCGAGAGGCCGGAGCATTTCCCCGTCGTCCACCGGAACGTTCGCCGGGCGCTGCTCCGCCGTTTTCCGTACGGCGTGTTCTACTGGGTCGAGAAGGAAGCCGTCGTCGTGCTCGCGATCTTCCACGCTCGGCGGGATCCGAAGCACTGGCAGCGCCGGTCGTAGGACGACTTCCAGAACAGTAGGGCCTTCCGTCGCGCGCGTACGCGGCTCCGCGCGGGCTGAAGCCCGCGGCTCTTCGAGATGAGAACGCTCCAGCGTTGTGGCATCAACTTCCGAGATGCCTGCAAGAACCGGCAGGGCCTGGGGAATCAGACTCCGGGGGCGTGTCGGCGAAGTATCCGTCCGCCGCGTTCGTTTGGTGGATGGAGAGGTTCTTCGATTCAGGGAGTGTCCTATGCGATATCGCGTGATCTTGACTCTGACGCTTGCGCTGGGGGTCTGCTTTGGGGCGACGAGTTCGGTCGGGGCCGACGCCAATCCGTTCAACGGAGACAAGACGAAGAAGAAGCAGCGTAAGGGCAGGTCGGGCCGGGGCAAGGCGCCCCGCGTCGGTGACGCGGCTCCGACCTTCAAGCTGAAGATGCTGGACGGCAAGAAGCAAGTAGACCTGAAGTCCTTTCGCGGAAAGCGGCCGGTCATTCTCTTTTTCGGCAGCTACACCTGACCTCCCTTCTTGCGCCAGGTTGGCGCAATGGAGCGGTTGTATCAGGACTACAAGGACGTCGCCGAGTTTTACATCGTCTATATCAGCGAAGCCCATGCCAGCGATGGCCGCCGGCCGGTTCCGTATGCCGAGGAGCTTGGCATCAAGGAACACACGTCCTATGGCGAGCGATGCACGGTGGCCGGTCGGCTGGTCAAGGACAAGAAGCTGACGATCCCCTGTTTGATCGACGCCATGGACAATACCGCGGCCGATGCGTATCAGGGCTGGCCCGATCGAATCTATCTGGTTGGCGTCGACGGTCGGCTGGGCGTGGCGGCGGATCGTGGGCCGTGGGGATTCAAGCCAGGACTCGATGCGGCGAAGAAGTGGTTGGCGGCATACAAGAAGACCGACGAAGACCCGCCGACCAAGAAGCCGACCTCGCAAGAAGCGGAGCCCGAGAAGGCCAAACCGAAGAAGGCCGACAAGAAACCGAAGCGCGCGTTTCGCGGGATTCTCGGCGCGGACAGTCCCAAGGTGAAGCGCGCGGGCGGCAAGACGCTCCTGTGGGCCGGGGGCGATCCTCGCGGCGACAAGGCCGAGTGGTTCGATATCACCGACGCGCCCATCCCAACCGAGAAGCTCCAATACGGGATCGGCAAGGATCGCATTCGCTCGATTGACGATCCGCTGTTCGTCGCGCCCGATGACGCTCGGCTATTGCGATTGCCGGCGAGTCACTACCGTCGCAAGGAAAGGCCGAAGACTAACGACGAGATCATGGTCATCGGCTATGTCGTCGGTGGCGAGGCTCGAGCCTATCCCACGGCATTGCTCGATCAGCACGAACTCGTGAATGACCGCATCGGCGGCAAGCCCGTCACGGTCGGATGGTGACCGCTCGCCAACCTGTCCGTGGTTCACGGGCGACAGAGCGAGGATCGCATCGACGAATTCGGCGTCAGCGGGTATGTCTACAAGAATGTGTTTCTCATCTTCGATCGCAAGACGGAGAGCCTGTGGTATCCGCTGGACGAATCCGGCTGGACGGCCATCGGCGGACCGCGAAAAGGTGAAGTGATCAAGTTCCTGGGCAAGCCTGCGCCGGTCGCACTTGGCAAGTGGCGCAAGCAGCATCCCGACACGCGGGTTCTGCTCGGGTCAAAGAAGCAGCTCGGCGGCGGCTAGCGCCAAACGGCAAGCCGTTTCCTGATGCCCTCTGCGAAGAGAGTGAAACGGCTCGATATGCGCATCAGTGTGATCATCCCCACGCTCAACGAGTCGGCCTTCCTGGCTGAGACCCTTCGCGTGCTGCGCGAGCGGACGGCCGACGCGCCAGTGGAGATCATCGTCGCCGACTGCGGTTCGCATGACTCGACCAGGGCGATTGCCGCGACATGCGGCTCGGCCGTGACGACTGCCGCCGGCTTCGCCCATCGGGCCGAGGCCTGCAACGCCGGAGCCGCGGTGGCCGGCGGCGACGTGCTGATGTTCCTTCATGCCGACTGCCGCGTGCCCGATCGCTACGACGTGCTGATCCGCGAGACGCTGGCGGACCTGTCCATCGTCGGCGGGGGCCTCCGGGTTCAGCTCGGCGGCCCCCAGTTCCCCCCGCGCCCCGTCGGGGGGGGTGCCCCACGGCGCGCTCGCCCACGCGGGG
>CAYYPB010000476.1:0-2604 GCA_964473405.1 uncultured Planctomycetaceae bacterium | reverse complement strand
TGCGGTCCCACCGGCGAGACGCCGGTGCCACAGTTTGGTTTCGGCCGGTGGTGACGTTGAATCTTCAGATGCGATGAGCGCAGCACCGATGGCACAGAAGGACTCGGCGGCATCCGGCACAAACAGCTCGCCGTCGGCCAGCTCAAAAGCCTCACTGAGAGCCCGAACGACGGCCGAGTTGGCCGAAACGCCGCCGACCAGCGCGATGGGCAGCTCGGGCGTTCGACCGCTGACGATGGACGAGCGATAGTTGACCGCGACGGCGTTGCAGAGGCCGCGCAAGACTTCGGGCGGCGTAAAGCCCTTCTGTTGGGCGTGGATCATGTCGCTCTTGGCGAAGACGCTGCAACGCCCTGCGATCTGGGCGGCACGGTCCGCCTCTTCGACGATAGTTCCGATGTCCTCAATGGCGTGCTTCAGACGCGAAGCCTGTTGATCCAGGAACGCGCCGGTGCCCGCTGCACAGTCGCCGTTGGTGCTGTAGTCGAGGATGCCGAGCGTGCCGCCGGCGTCGGGCTCGAGTCGAAGATACTTGCTCGTCTCGCCTCCGATCTCGAAGACCGAACGAATGCGAGGATGCAGAAAGCCGATAGCCCGAGCGATGCCCTGCAACTCGTTGCATCGTGCCGCGCCGAGGGATCCACGAATCAGAGCCCCACCGGTGCCGGTGATCGTGATGGCACCGATCTCCTGCCGTCCGAGGCGCTGCTCCAAGTCGGCCAGCAGGCGGCAAGCCGCGTCGAAAGGACGGCCCTTCGTTCGGCGGTATTCGGTGACGAGGACAGCAAGCTCCGCCTGACCCTGCGATGTCGGACGGCGGAGCAGCCCATCAGACGACCCTTCGAGCAACGCCTCGGCCAACGCCTCCGGCAGAACCAGGGCGGCCTTGATGCTGATCGCGCCAACGTCGATGCCCAGCGAGATACCCATGACATGTCGATCCAAGACCAGGGGGCGACACAGCCAGTCCCGACCCGGGGACGCGTGCCGTCCGTTCTTTGTAAGTTTGCGTTTACTAACTTGCGCACAAGTTTGTAACCACTAACTTAGGGGGCGTCAAAGGAAATATCTAGAAAATCATCGAGAGGGCGTCGATGAGGCAAAAAACGGGGTGCAGAGACGTCCCCGCTCAGGGCAACCGCGTCCTCGGAGCCCCGCCCCCACCCGGCAGAGCCGGGGGCTATGGGTGATTGCGATGGCGGCGGCCATCAGCGTGTCGCATTGCACGGGCTGAGGTCTACGGCCTTTCGGCAGGTTCACGGGCCGAGCAGATCGGCGACGAAGCCTGCCAGGTCTCCATCGTCGATGAGGCCGTTGGCGTTGTAGTCTCCGTGGGCGATGCGAGCCGGGTCGCCCGCGACGCCGGCAAGATACTCATCGACGAAGACCGCTACATCCTCGCCGTCCACCGAGCCGTCCAAGCTGAGATCGCCGTCGGGCGTGATCGTCGTCGGGAACTGCAAGTCGGCGACCTGCGGCAGGTGATCGAAGTGGACCGGCGGGTCGAGGACGACGTCGAACTCCTGGAGACCGGTGGCCGCTAACTCGGAAGCCGACATCGTGGTCGTGTTGAGTACGAAACTCTGCACGACGCTCAGGATCGAATCCGAGAGCAACATGTAGTCGAGCCTGCCAGGCGCAAACGGACTGTTGTCGTCTCGCCATGTGTAGTCATCGGAGCCGATGACATTGTGAATCGGATGTACATCGCCTGCACTGGTTCCATCCCAATCGGGCGGCGAGCCGGCTCCATAGGTGCCCTGGTCACTGATGTTGCCGGTCACCAACGTGTTCAACGGGGCCACGAGTCCATCCACGATGTTCAGATCGCCCATCACGATGATCGGCGTGTCGGCCGGCAGGTCGATGGCCTCGCCCGGCGATCGGGCGTCGCGCATCCAGTTGACGATCGAGTCGGCCTGCTGTTGCCGCTTGTCGTCGTTGGAACTGCCACCGCAACACTTGAAGTGTTCGCAGATCACATAGGCATCGTGAGAAAACGAAGCATCGGGGAGATTGACCAAGGCCATGCACTGGTCGCGCTGCCCTTGCGGCGTCGTCGTGGTCTCGATCATGCTCAACGGGTAACGGCTGACGATCACGTTGCTGTAGCCGATGGCGGCGTGCCACCCCTGACCGCCACCGAGCGGAAGGACAGCGTCGAAGATGTCCGCAACGTCCTGGGCGTTGCGATTGCTGTTGATCTCCTGCAAGCACATGATGTCCGGGTCGAGCGCGGCGATGATTCGCTCGAAATCGGCAGACTTGTCGAAGTGTCGCCAACCGTGGTTGTTCGGGTCGCCATCGGGGAAGATCGAATCCCAATTCACGTTGTAGCTGGCGATGCGCAAATCAGTCGCGGCCGGGCGATCGACAAATGTGCTGGTCTGAGCGTGGGCCGGGGGCAATGCGCACCCCGACGCGAGGAGCAACACTGTGCCGGCGATGATCTTCTTCATGAGTATCTCCCCAAAATACGAGAGTCTCCCCGCAAGCGGGGATCGGCTCTTCCACATTATAACGAATCGCGCGTTGGGCCGCTCGATTCGAGGAGACTCGCGCGGGCATAGAACACTCTCGCACCGGCAGCCACGCCCCATGCGT
>CAYYPB010000475.1:0-2606 GCA_964473405.1 uncultured Planctomycetaceae bacterium | reverse complement strand
CAGCACGGTGCGGGGGATGGGGCGTCTGGCGCGCGACTCCAGCGCATCGCCGGCGCGCCGGGCTGCGTCCATGACAGTTCAGGCGGCATGGATCCGAGACCCAAACGAGGGTGCCGGCTTGTTCCAGGGGTAACCGGCGGACTCGATGATCGAGCGGTGCGCCCCCTCCCTGTCCGTCCCCCACCCCCATGGGCCCGAGGGCCCATAAGGGGATGGGGCACCCGCGCGCCGGGCTCTGTCCCTGGTGTTGCTCATTGCCAGGCTACCGGGCACCCGATATAGTCGCCTACGATGCTGAACTCGCTGAGACAATTCCTATCCGGCGTCTTGCTCCTCGCCGCGGCCTCGTCGTTGGTCATCGGCCCGAGCCCGGCTGCGGTACAGGCCGAGAATCGCAATCGCCTGGACGTCGAGAACGCCGCTGCGGAGAGAGCGGCCACAGGATCGTCTTCCGATTCCCCGGCACAGCCGAGAGACGACTCGGACTCTCTCGCCTCCTTTGTGGCACCGGCTTCCGCCAAGCCCGCACAATCGCAGTGGTCGAACACGGTCGTCGCCGTCTCAGGCGCCGCCGCGTCAGTGATCGTGCCGCCCTATCGTGGTGATCAACTTCTACGGACGCAGGACGCGTCGCTTCGCGATCTGCATCGTCCGGCCTATCGGGCCCACGCTCCACCCGTCGCGTAGTCACCTCCGCTTCGCTTGCGACTCGGCGTCCATCCCGGCGCGCGGTCGTCTCCATTTGATAGCAGCCATGCCGCCTGCGGGGGGATGTCGCTTCGGCGGTCTTCTCGATGACGGCAGGCCTGAGTTTCGACAGACAACAAACAGAGTACCGACACACAACTCCCTGAACAGGAACTCCCATGCACGAACGAGATCTATGGTGGAAAATCGTCATCGTTGGCGGCCTAGTGGCTCTCGCCTTTGCCAGCGTCACCCCTTTTGAAGAGAAAATGAAATTCGGCATCGACCTCGCCGGCGGCTACAGCCTGCTGTACGAGATCGACGACACGGGGCTCACGGGTGCCGACAAGACTGACTTGTCCAAGAACGTGATGACCGTGCTCCAGCGGCGCGTCGATCCCAAGGGCGTCTTCAACCTCGTATGGCGCCCCATCGGGCACAACCGCATCGAAATCCAGATGCCGCGGCCGAGTAAGAAAGTCATCGCCGCTCGCAAGAAGATCCGAGGGCTGCAAGAAGAACTGCGATCGACCATCGTGCGGCGCAGCAGCATCCTCCAAGCCGTGGCGAAGGATGTCGAAGGCCGTGCCGTCCGATTCGAGAAGCTCTCCCATGGCTTCACGACACGCTCGGCGCTGTTGGCCGGGGCCGCCAAGGCCTACGACGAGTTGGAGGCCATGAACAAGGCCTACGACGAGCGCAAGCAACTGATCGAGAAGGACACGTTGACGGAGGAGGCCGTCCTCGCCGCCGTGAAGTCGCCGGTCGTGCAACGCGAGACGGCGATCCAGGGCATCGTCGGAGGTATTCCGGCTCGCAAGGCGCTGCTGGACACCGCCGCGACGGCCTGGGATGCTTTCCAGGCCGCCGAGGCCGCGACGCCACCCGCCGCAGGCACGACTCAGCCGGCGGCCAGCGATCCCGTCGCCTTGAAGCGGACCTTCGACCAAGCGGTCAAGGCCGTTCTGGATGCGAATCTCGATCCGAATCGTCTGTCGGACGGTGCCACAATCGACGAAGTCGTGCGACTCGAAGAGGCCCTCGACACGGCCATCGGCAAGGTCGTCGGTACGAACATCGACTTGCATATCCTCCAAGTGGCGTTGGAGAAGGAGAAGACGAAGCGAGCGTCCGCCGTGGCCGAGATTGCCGAGCAGCACCCGGACCTCGAGAAGCTCATCACTGCCTTGGCGACCCAAACCGACGAGTTGGAGAACGTCGGCCGTGGCGAGGGACGCCTCGAAGACCCCGCCGACCTCCAGCGTTTGCTCCGCGGTGCCGGCGTGCTGGAGTTCCGCATCCTGCCGGCCAACAGCTCTGATCCGATCTTCGAGTCCCACCGCGAGAGGCTTCAGAAGCGCGGACCTCGACCGCAACCCGGCGAGGAGACCTACGCTTGGTTCGAGATTGAAGATCCGGCCGCGTTCTTGAACTTCAAGGGCATAAAGACACCGAGCGAACTCGAACAGAAGTTCAACGGCGCCAAGGCGCGTCTTTCCGTGGTTGCCGACCGATATGGCGACAAGTACTACGTCCTCTCGCACATCGCCGAAGACTACACGATGGTCCACGGCGGCGGCGGCAAGGACTGGTCGCTCAAGTCCGCCCTCTTCCAGCGAGACCAGAACGGTCGCCCGGCCATCGGTTTCAATCTGGACGAGGTCGGCGGATCGAAGTTCGGCAAGCTCACGCTCGCACACAAGAACAAGCAACTCTGCATCTTCCTCGACGATCAAGCCGTGTCCCACGCGACGATCATCAGTGTCATTCGATCCCGTGGTCAGATCACCGGCCAGTTCACCAACGAGGAAGTCACCGATGCGGTCAAGAAACTGAACGCCGGCAGCTTGCCCCAGAAGCTAAAGGACCCGCCGCGCAGCGCCCGATCGCTCGGCCCGGGGCGCGGCGAATCGATCATG
>CAYYPB010000474.1:0-2626 GCA_964473405.1 uncultured Planctomycetaceae bacterium | reverse complement strand
ACAGCTCATCGTCACGCAAACCTCGACGGCTCACGCACAACTGCGCGACCTGTTGAAGCAGTTGCGACAGGCTCGTGCGTTGCAGATCGCGGTCGAAGCCAGATACATTTCGATCTCCCGTAACTGGCTGGAGCAGATCGGCGTCGATCTGGACGTGGTCTTGAACAACGGCAACGCCGGCTTCGACCGGACGACGATCACCGACCCGGCGACGAACGGCTCGGTCCTGGTTCCGCGACAGTTCACACGGAACGGTTTCATGCCCGGTGCGCCCGGCGGCGTGGGTATTGCGATGCCGACTCAGCCGTTCGCGCAGCCCTTTGGTCAGCCCGGCCTCGTGCCAGGCGCCAGCGGCGGGTCGAACAACTACACGCGCATTCCGTTCGTCAACAACACGCTCGACCTGGCGGCACCGTCCGACACGAACATCGGCGGCTCGCTCGGAAGTTTGATCAACTCGACGCCGGCCTTCCAGGTGTTCGGCAGCTTCCTGGACAACATCCAGGTCGACTTCCTCCTGCGGGCATCGCAGGTCGATCGACGAGCCAGCAACCTGGATTCGCCTCGGCTGGTGCTGTTCAACGGACAGCGGGCCACGTTCGAGGCATTCATCGAGCAAGACTACATCGGTGCCCTCACGCCCGTCATCGGTGACAACGCCGGCGCCTTCCAGCCGCGTGTGATCACGGCCTTGACCGGTCGGGCCCTTGACGTGCAGGCCACCGTGTCGGCCGACCGACGGTACGTCACGATGACCGTACGAACCTTCACCCGTCGCACGGGCGACTTCCGGACGGTGTTCTTCGCCGGTTCGACGACCGTGGGTTCGGGTTTCATCGAGTTGGCCACGCAGACCACGCAGCGCATCCGAACGACCGTCACGGTTCCGGACGGCGGCACGCTGCTGATCGGCGGATTGAAGGAGTCGGGCGAGCGCGATGTGGACGCCGGCGTGCCGATCCTCTCGCGGATTCCGATCCTCAAGCGGGCGTTCTCGAACACGTCCAACGTCAAGGACGATTCCGTGCTGCTGATCCTGATCAAGCCGACGATCATCATTCAGGAAGAGGCCGAGGCGGAGGCCTTCCCGCGACTTTCGGCGATGGGTGCCTCGGGTTACTAAGTCGTCGCGCAAGAGCAAGGTGAATCGTCGATTCGCCAAACGGCAAGACGGTGGGGACACCGCTGGCTGCGATCAGACGTCTCGTTCTCGCATACTGGCCGACGGCCGGCGCATCTGAAAGTGATACTCCAACACGAGCCCCCAGCGCGAGCGAGGGGCTCGTGTCTTGCGCGTGTGCGGGCTGAGAGCTCGCCGATATACTTCTCGCCGTGGCGATTCACGACCAACCGATGCCCAACGAGACGGGCGGCGATGCCGCACCCGCCGCCGCGCCGAGTGGAGACCCACTGGGACCGGTAGCCTGCATGGCCGCGGGCTGTCTCGCGATCGCCCTGTCGTGGTTCTCTCTGGCCAGTCTGGACACGGGCTATCACCTTGCCTATGGCGGGCACTTCCTGAACACAGGCGAGATCGTCGGCCTCGATCCGTTTCTCTATCCCGAAAACGCCAAGCCGTTCGTCAATGCCAACTGGGGCAGCCAGGTTGTCATGGCCTTCGTAGATCGTCTCGCCGGTCCGGCGGGGCTGATCGCGCTGCGGGTCGGTCTCATCACGATCATCTTCGGGGCCATCGCGGTCGTCGTCCGCCGGCTGACCGACAGCCAGCTCGCGATTGCAGCGGCGTGGATGCTGGCGGCGCTGGCGGCCTACGAGCGGTTCAGCCTGCGGCCCGAGCTGTTCAGCGATGCGTTGCTTGCGGTGCAGTTGGGCGTACTGGTCCGAGGCGTTCGCTCCTGGCGATCAGTTGCGGTGCTCGTGGCGATCCAGCTCGCGTGGGTCAACCTACACAGCTACTTCCTCGTCGGACTCGCGATGACGGGCTGTTGGTTTGCCCAGGCGTCGTTCGATTGGTTGCGAAGCCGCCGGGGCGACACCGCAGCCCGACGCTCATGCGATCGGGCAGTGAAGCTCATCGCCCTGGCGTTGGCGTTGCAGTCGGCCGCGTGCGTTCTCAATCCTCGCCACGTACATGGCGCGGTATTCCCGTTAAAGACGCTGGCGTTTCTCAGCGACGCCGACGTGATGGGTGGCGCGGCGGGCGAGGCGTCGAGCAGTGCGTGGTCGGATATCTCCGAGTTTCAGTCCCCGCTGAGCTTCTGGGGCGAGCCCATCTGTCGTCGCACGATTCATGCGTACATCGTGCTGTTGGGCATCAGTGCGGTCGGTTTCGTCGTCTTGCTCGGGCGCCTGCGTGTGGCCGAGGCGGTAGCGATGCTGCTGCTGTTTCTCATGTCGTTGCAGATGCGTCGGAACATCGCACAGTTCGCGATCATCGCCGCGCCGCTGGCCGTCGGCGGCATTGCGATGTGGAACCCCCTCTTGCGGTTGCGACCGGCGGGCCGTGGCGTCCTGCGGCGACTGGCGGCGGTGATCGTGATCGGCCTATGTTGCGGGTGGGTCTTCACGGTGGTCAGCGGCCGGTTCTACTTCACCGAGCGTCGGATCAGCAGGGAGGTCGGCGTCGGCTACAACGCACACGCTTTCAGGTCGACCGCGTTGGTAT
>CAYYPB010000473.1:0-2630 GCA_964473405.1 uncultured Planctomycetaceae bacterium | reverse complement strand
CCGTCCACCAGCGTGAATTTGTGGTGCACTGAGAGTGTGCCGGGACCGCGAAAGTTGAAGCTCGGGGCGGCCCGGTCGTCCCTTTGCGCCCGCTCCCTGGAGGACTACGCAAGCGACGAGCCGAGTCCGGCCCAGGTCAAGATGCTGCTGGACGATCAGCGGCGGATCAAGGACAGACTCAACCGAGGCGGCATCGCCCCGGACGATCTCGATGAATCGCTGGGCATCAGCGTTCCAGCCGATTTGTCGGACATGCAGGATGAGGATGGGGACACCGAGGAGCCGTAGAGGCCGCGTGCCGATGGCGCGTCGCCAGTGGGATTGAATCATGGCAAACGACTATTTCTCGATTGAAGAAGTCTGCGACAAACTCGGCATGACCGAGGATCAGGTCAAGGGCTTGGTCACGGACGGTTCGCTGCGCGAGTTTCGCGACGCCGGCAAGGTTCTGTTCAGCGTCTCCGAGGTTGACGCGGTCTCTGCCAAGAACGGCAGCAGCGTCGTCGACCTGGACGCCACGGACGAAGCCGCGCAGGGTGAGATCGACCTGGACGAAAATGAGTCGTTCGCCTCGGCGCTGTCGGATCTGGCGGACTCTTCCGCCAGCCTGGGCGTACTCGATGAGAGCCCTGCCCTCGCCGAGCCGCCGGCCGTGGATTCGGCGATCGACATGGGTTCGATCCCCGAAGAGCTGCCCGCCGCCCCCCGGGACGAAGCGGAGCCTGAGATCGCCGACCTGTCGTCGGAGATCGATCTCATGCCGAGCGGCGAGGGAACGGACGTCGGCATCGATGCGATCCCTTCGCTGGACGATGGTCTGCCGGCCGTGCCCGATCTGGGCCTGTCCGGTTCCAGCATCATCAGCCTCGAGCCCAGCGGCGATACGGGCGTAGTCGACAGCCCCATCGCCAAAGAGGGCACCAAGGTCACGAAGGTCGGCATCAGCGTTTTTGACGACGACGAGATCGAGGTCGAGACGGACCCGATGGGCGAGACGCAGATATCTTCCGGCGTCGAAGACTTCGACGCGGTCGGCAGCGGCAGCGGCCTGCTCGATCTGACGCAGGAGCCGGACGATTCGAGCCTCGGCCCTGAGCTATTGGACGTAATCTCGCCTTCCGAGGCCGACGACGACTTGCAGGTCGAGGCTGTCGATGAGGACACGATGGACGATGGCGGCTCGGCCATGGCCGTCATGGCGGAAGAAGAAGAGACGGCTGTGGCGATGCCGATGTCGCCGGTCGCCGCGAAGACCCGCGCCGCCACTGGCGCGATGGCCGGTGCGGCCCCGATGAACGTTTGCCTGCTACTTGGGCTTCTCGGCCTCATCACGATGGGGCTGGCGACGGCTTCGGTGCTGCAAGGTGTGTGGCCTGCCGTGGTGATGGATCACATCTCCAGCGGGGTTGTCCACTGGTCGGTATTCGGCGGTTTGGCCGTGGTTTCGATCGGGGCGGGAATTGCCGCGTTGGTGGCTGGGAAGAAGTAGGGTCGCTTCAGTGGCGAGGCGGCTCTCCATCGTGGACTTCGGTCGCGCCACCGATGGGGTCGCTCCCACGGCTGGCCAGCCGTGTGCTCCGGATGCGGCGTGGCGAGCGGTGTTGCGCCGCTCGTGTTTCCGCCGCCTCGCTACGGACGGTGCCACTCGTTGCAGGTTGCGCATAGGGGTGCCCCGCCAATCTGGCCGGCCCTGATTGCGCGGAGCAAATAGGCTGACTGCCACAGATCGCCGGGCGATTCGTCCGGAATGCGTCCGAACGTTTGATTTCCCTTGAAATCCTGATCGCACGTTGTCATTCGGCCGTCCGCGAGGATGAGCGTTCGCGCGCTGACGCGCCGACATGCGCAGCGATCGGGCGGGGCGAGCTCGGTGACGGCCGCTGGCGAACGCTGGCCCGCGTAGTGCGACGCTCCCGTGACCAGGACCATGCCGAGGCGGCTTTGCCAGGTGTCCACGAAGGGTTCCATGTCGCCGAGGGTCTGCCGCGCCTTGATCATCGACGGTACGATCAGCGGCACGACGCGGCCGGAGTTTGCCCGTCGTTCGATCCACTCGTCGAGCTTGGCCACGGCGAGGTCGTAGGCGTCCGTGCCGTTAATGGTGGCATAGGCCTCTGCGCTGGCGGCGTCGAGCGTGACTTCGATGACATCGACCGGCGTGTTGAACAGGGCGGACCCCGCCGCGGCGCTGACCTCGACGGCGTTGGTCCGGACGGCGATGGCTGCGGCGCCGGCGTCGCGCAAGGTTCGACAGATCGCGGCGAACTCGGGATGGTGCGTCGGTTCGCCGAAGCCGCCGAGGACGATTCTGATGTCGTCGTGCCCCCCCACCCACTCGGCGACGGCATCGATCACACTGCGCGAGACCGGTCCGCGATTGCCCACGGACTCCCCGCGCGGTCGCAGTCGTTGGCCGTTTCCCAGCGGATCTTCGGTTGTCAGTTCGATTTCGATTTCTTCGGCTACGGGCTCGATGTGGGTGCGATCCTCGGTATTGAGCCACGCGGCAATTCGCGGCGCATCCCAGGCCTCGGCCCCGGCGGCGAACAGCCGCTCGACGCGCTGCATCGACCGACCCGTGCCGCCGATCAGCCCACCCCCCCCCCCCACTCACGCGGGCGCCCGCGCGA
>CAYYPB010000472.1:0-2637 GCA_964473405.1 uncultured Planctomycetaceae bacterium | reverse complement strand
CGCCGGGTCCGACCATCACTCCGTACCGCGCTCACGACGCAGCCGCCCTCGGCCAATTGCCCCAGCATCTTTTCGCTGTCCACCAGGTTCTTGGCGCAGCCCAGCGACACGAAACCTACGCTCACCCGCTTCGACAAGAGATGTCTCCCGCCTGTCTCAAACCACCACCGCGACGGCGCCCGCCGACAACTCACCATTATAACCAGCTCGCGCCCATTTGGTCATTCCGCCGTTGTTCCGGCAGCGCAAACAGACTCGTGGCGCCTGCGCACGTTGCTATCGGCTCCGCGTGCGAGCTCCCGCGACAGAGCCGGAGACTCAGGGAAAGGTAACGCCCGGCAGAGGGGAAGTCGCTTTCTGAGTTCGATGCACTCGAAAACGCCCGATATCGACGGACGGACAAATGCGGCGGTCCATCTTTCGGCGGCTGGGGCAGTGGCTTTATCGGTCTCGTTCGGCTTGCATCGGTCGTGGCGCATCGCGGCCGATACTCGGCGGCGCGGCAGCCCCCGAATCGCCGCTTGTTTCAGTAGGCCGATAGGCGCGACGATGAATAACAGGGCTCCGCACGTTGACTTCGGCGGCATAGCCCTGGAAGAATAGGGCACGAGAGCGGGCGAGGCGACATCGGGGGGCTGCACACACATTCTCCCCTTCGATGCCGACCCGCACATTTCCTCACGGCCCCGCGCGAGACGGTTCACGATGGCAGCAAGAGGTCCAAGGCGGGTGACGACCATGATGAGAGAAAGAGCAGCGAGCCGGCCTCGCCGGATGTTCGGTCGGTTGGCAGTCGTGGTCGGCCTGATGGCGGTTATCGCTGTGGGCTGTACCGCGACGGACCTTCTCTTTGGGCCCATCCCGTCTGGGACGTCGGCGATCACCGATCTCGATTTGGGTGTCGCGGTGGTTCAACCCAGCACGGCGGTCACGGCCGCTTTGGGCGTGCAGACGATTGTCAAGTGGGCGGACATCGCCACAGTCGAGGGCACGATCGTTCGCATCAAGGCCCAACGGCAGAACGCCACGAACGAAGATGTCGGAGACCCGATCCATCTCGTCGGCGACGGAACGGTCGGGACCGGTCGAGATGCCGTTGCTGATGGCGACAACGACTTTGTTACATGGGACATCTCCGGCGTTCGCGTCGGCGACTATGTGATCATCGCGACGATCGAATCGCCCGACGGCACGACGTCCACGGTGGTCTCACGCGATGCCGATCGCGGAACCGTTGGCGTAATCACCGTGACCACGTCGCTGCCGGTTCCGACGTTGACCTTCACGGCTCCCGGCGCCGGCGACGAGACGGTCACGACGGGCAACACGTTCAATATCCAGTGGACCGACAACGGTGCGTCGAACGCCTCCGCGGTCGTCACGCTCGGCCTCGACACGGACTCGGATCACGAGAGCGGCAATGAATACATCTTGTCCAGCAGCACCCCGCTAAGCGAGAACGCCGACACCGGCCAATTCACGTTCATCTTCCAGGATGAAAACGGCGCGACGGTTCCTGACGGGACATACACGATCTACGCGATCGTGGACGACGGCGCGAATCTGCCCGTGACGGTCGAAGCGACGGGGCAGTTGCTGCTGAATCCGTAAGGTTCGCATCGATCACGTCAGTAGTGGAGCGGGCAAGTCAGCGGGCCTGTCCAGTGACGGCCATGCTCCGGCGTGCCTTCGCCACCACCCAGGGAAGCGCCGCGAGCTTCCCCGGCGCGCCGGGACGCGGCCGTGCGATGCAGTGTGGCTTTCACTCGAATGGGAACACCGCGAGGGCTGAAGCCCGCGGCTCTTCCCCAGAGAGGTATCGCTGTCGTATCAAGCCTGGGCAGCTTGGACCTTGGGATGGTTTCGCCAGGCCGGCATCGTTGCCATGTAGTCCAAGGTCTTCTTCTCGGCATCCTCGCGCGAGGCAGCTTGTTCCTGCCGCTGCATCCATTGGACCATCCGCTCGAAGCGTTCGTCGAACGACTGGAGGCTGCCGCTCTCGTCGGTGCAATGTTCGCAGTAGCTTCCGTCGTCGATGGTCATGCCGCAACTCTGGCACTTGCCTGTTGAATTCATGGGCTTTCTTCTCCTTGCGTTGGGTTGGTTTCCAGTAGATTTCCAACGGCTTCGATGAGCCGTTGTCGTTCGATGGGCGACATCGCCTCGAGTGCCCGAGACAGCAGCTTGGGCGATAGAACGTCGGTGGCGGTTTTCAAGGCGTCTCGCCCGGCCTGCGTGAGCCAAACCAGCGTGCGACGTCGGTCCCGCTGGTCCGGCATTCGAGCCAACAGGCCGCGAGCGACCAGGCGAGCCATCAACTCGCTCATCGCCGCCTGAGACCTGTCCATATGTCGAGCCGCTTCGGTCACCGTGAGCGGGCCGGAGTCGGCCAAGTGCTGCACGATGGCAAGCGACTCGCTCGTCAGTTGGTATTCCGTGTGCGCGACCCGCCGATGAAACCGGCGATAGACCCGTGGAAACAAAGCGGCAAACTGCGCGGCGGCAGATTCGGCATCCATACATGCCATTGTGGAATTGGCGATTGCATCGTCAAGCCCGATGGGTTTGCGGCTGGCTGCCAACAGCCATGCTCAAGATGGCGAGCCGAAATTGAAAGTGTGCTGACCGTCATCCCAT
>CAYYPB010000471.1:0-2648 GCA_964473405.1 uncultured Planctomycetaceae bacterium | reverse complement strand
GTGGAAATTCACGAGACCGTGGCGAGACTGTTCCGAAGGAAAAGGCTGGAGCCTTCGTACCCGGCGCTTCCCCAGGTCGCATCCGACGGGGAATCGAATGTTCCGGGCATTTACGTGATCGGTGAACTCGCCGGCACGCCCCTCGTGAAACTCGGCCTCAACGCCGGCCACGATCTCGTCGAGAGAATCGGCCCCGAACTTCTCGAGGAACGGGCCGGCGGCGACAACGGCGACATGTACGACGTCGTGATTGTCGGATCGGGCAGTTCCGGGATCGCCGCCACTGTGGCGGCGAATGATGCCGGGCTTAAGGTGGTCACCCTCGAGGCGGCGGCTCTGGCGAACACGTTCGTCACCATGATGAAGGGAAAACTCCTCTTCGCTGAACCGGAATCCCTTCCGAAGACGTCCCGCGTCTGGTTTGAAGAGTGTCGCAAGGAGGAACTCCTCGAACGGTGGCGCGCCATGGTGCGCGACGAGGAGCTTCCCATCAGGGAGCAGGAAAAAGTGGTCGATATCCGCGGCGCGAAGGGGTCGTTCACAGTGGTGAGCGATGTGGCGGAATACAAGACGAGGCGCGTGGCGCTCTGCATGGGAAAGGCGGGCAACCCGCGGCGTCTCGGCGTGCCGGGTGAGAAGGAGCACGCCGCGAAAATCCATCACAGGCTCCTCGACGCGGACGATTTCCACGGAAAAAAAATCGTCATTGTCGGCGCCGGCGATGTGGCTTGTGAGGCGGCTGTCGCCCTTGCGGACGACGGGACGAACGATGTCGTTCTTTCCGCCATCGACCCTGAATTCACGTATCCGAAGAAACGAAATATCGACGGCGTGCGGAAGCTCGAATCGGAAGGAAAACTCGAAATCCTTCTGTCTTCAAGTATAAAGAAAGTCGGATCGAACGACGTCGAAATCGAGCTGGGCGACGGGTCGCGCGAAACGCGGTCGTGCGATGTTCTCTTCGAGATGATCGGCGCCGAACTTCCCCTCGGCTTCTTCAGGAAAGTGGGGATCCGGCTTCAGAACGTCTGGACCCCCTGGCGATGGGTGGCGCTCTTTTCCACGTTTTTCTTCGTCTATTCATTTTACGCTCTCAAGAGTTACGGAAAGGGCGCGGCGTCGTGGCCGTTCGACAGGCTGATCGCCCCCGAAACGTACGATGCCGCGCTCTACAATCTGTTCAGCGTCTTCTTCGCCCCTTTCCGGTGGCTTATGAGTCCGGGCGCGCTCCGCGACATCGCCGGCGACCACGGGTACCAGCAGGGATTTCTCTACAGTGCGATTTACACGATTATCATGGTGGTATTCGGCTTCCAGGCGCTCGTGCGGTGGAGGAAGAAGGCGAAGAACCCGAAGTACCAGACGTGGCGTTACATAAGCCTGATCTCATTTCAGGCGGCGTTTTTCATCATCGTCAATCTCGTGGCGGTACAGGCGCTCAGTGTCAAGTACGCGTGGCGCGCCTGGGGTCTCTACCAACCGTTTCCGCTCTTCTTCAACACCTTTTTCTGGTGGTACCCGGGCGATCCCGCCGGCGTAATGTGGCTTTTCGTCGGGGCGGGTCTTGCCGGCACGTTCGTTGCGATCCCGATTCTCGCCAGGAATCACGGGAAACGATTCTGTACCTGGATCTGCGGGTGCGGCGGCCTCGCCGAAACACTCGGCGACCGGTGGCGTCACCTGTCGCCGAAGGGGGCACGGTCGAGATCGAGGGACTTCCAGGGCGTCGCCGTCCTTCTCGCGGCGCTCCGGGTCGGGAGCGTCGTGGTGGGGCGGGATCGCACCGAGGTGCGCAACTGCTGGCGGGTGGCCGTGATCCAGCGGGTTCAGACAGCAAAATACTGGTTCTGGCATTGCGCCATGAAAGATTTGCGAAAAAGTCGTACAAAGACCACAATACGCACATGACGGACATATTGTGGAATTCGGCAGATTCGCCGCTGTGCATTCCGTTACGCACTGCTGCAAGTCAGCAAACGCTCACAGAGCGAATCACCATTACTACTCATCACGCTCAGGACTGACGCTATGGGCAACGTATTGGCACCAATTGAAGGCACGCCCTATGTTGGAGGCACTGCCCAAGGGGTTGTTTACGTAGACGCGAATGGATTGCAGACAACAGACGGTCCAACATGGGATGGCAATGAGGTTCTGGCGTTGGGGGCGGGGGGGAAGATCGCACCAACCTCGGCGGCTACTGATCACCTAGACTTTAGCTCTGCCGGATTCGTTGAACTGACTGGAAATACCAAACTCGTACTTAGGGGTGGGCCATCAGCCTCGCAGCGATGGGAAATATCAGGTGGGAACCTAAGCCCAGTACAGGCCGATAATCAGCTAGACCTGGGCAGCACAACGTACCGTATCAAGGACGGGTACTTTGCGGGCGTGTTGCAGGCAGGTATCCTTGACGTTGATATCCAAACAGCCTCAGATGTCGGCCTCAGCATCGAGCACGCTGCTACTCCGTCAGGTGATTATTTGCAACTGACGACGAATGGCGGGACTGCGGGCGATGTGCTGAAGGTTGATAGTGCCGGAGACCTAACGGCCAGCGGCTTCGCGTCATTCTCTGCACCACACACACAGGTAACGCTTAGAGATTCAGACGCCGGCTCAGCAGCAGGCTCCACTGCGTAACCTGC
>CAYYPB010000470.1:0-2650 GCA_964473405.1 uncultured Planctomycetaceae bacterium | reverse complement strand
CCGCCTGTGATTCCACCGGCGAGACGCCGGTGCCACACGCCTCGACCTCTACGCCGCCGACGCGGCACTGGACCTCGCCGGCGACTTGCCGGACAGCTGATAGACATAGGCCAGCACTTCGGCGACGGCCTTGTACAACTTCTCGGGCACTTCCTGTCCTACTTCGACCGTCTTGTACAACATACGGGCCAGCGGCTTTCGCTCGACGATCGGCACGCCGTGGAGGATCGCGATTTCGCGGATCTTCTTCGCCAGGAAGTCCGCCCCTTTGGCGATGACCTTCGGCGAGCCCATTTCCTCGGCGTCATACTTTATCGCGATAGCGAGTTCGGTCGGATTCGTGACAATCACGTCGGCCGTGGGCACCGCTGATTGGATCCGCTGCATGGCGGCGGCGAACTGGGCCTTCCTCCGGCGTTGCTTCATGACCGGATCGCCCTCCATGCCGCGCATCTCCTCTTTGACCTCTTGCTTGCTCATGCGCATGTCGCGATCGAACTTGTACCGCTGCCAGGAGAAGTCGAGCAGCGCGATGACGAGCAAGACCGCCGCCAGCCGCAGGCCCACTTCATAGAGAAGGCTCGACAGGAGGATGATCTGGTTCCATCCTTCGATCACCATGGCGAGCATTAGTCGCTCCAGGCGATTCTCGATGGCGACCCAGCTCACGGAGACGACGAGGGCGAGCTTCAGCAGGTTCATGCCCAACTGCACGAGCGTCTTCGTGCTGAACAAGCGCGTGACGCCGGTGATGGGATTGAGCTTGTCGAGCTTGGGCTGGAGCGGATAGAACGTGAAGAGAAATCCGATCTGCATGAAGTTGGAGACGGCCGCTGCGATCGCCATCGCCAACAGCACGGGCCCCACGGCGGTGAGCGTGATCATGCCGATCGACACGATGATCGCGCGAAGATCGACGCTGGAAAACGTCGACGGGTCGTCGATGCTCAGATTCTCTTCGATCACATGAAGCATCAGCGCCATCATCCGCGGCGCGAAGACGCGCAGCGCCGCCATCCCACTCAGCAGCAGGATCGCCGCGGTCAAGTCGTTGCTCTTGGCAACCTGGCCGCGATCGCGCGCTTCGTTACGCCGTTTAGGCGTAGCGGGTTCCGTTTTGTCGCCGGCATCATCCGCCATGCATCACCGTTTCCGACATCCGCTCAAACAGGAGCCCGGCCTTGTCCAACCCGTCGAACAGCGCGTCGCCGAGTACGCCCTGCGACAACGCGATCGTGACGCCCGACATCGCCAGGGCTGCGGCGATCTTGAAGCTGAACCCGACAGAGAGGATGTTCAACTGCGGCATCGTTTTTGTCAGAAAGCCCATCACGAGCGATGTCATGAACAGCGCCGCGATCGCCGGGCCCGCCAGGCGAATCGCCAACTCGAACATGGTCTGCATGACGTCCACGCTGTATTCGAGCAGCGAGATGTCGAAGACCACCATCATCGGCGGTGCGGTCTTGAAGCTGCCCAACAGCACCGTGACGACCGCCACGTGCCCGCGAAGCCCCAGGAAGATCATCAACGCGGTGAAGAACCAGATCTGATCCAGGATCGTCGACTGCGAGTTGAAGATCGGGTTGAACACCGTTCCGAGTGCAAGGCCCGACTGGTGACTGACCATCTTGCCGGCGATCTGAGCGGCGAAGAAGGCCATGCCCACGCCGAGTCCCAGCATCTCGCCAACGATGAACTCTCCGACCATCCCCGTGGCGGCCTGTCCGAGTGTGAGCGACATCGGCAGATGCGTCGCCACGATGGGAAAGGCCATCAGCGATAGCGTCACGACGAGCCAGACCTTGACGACTCGTGGAATCTGCCGACTGGATAGCATGGGCACGGCCATGACCAAGCCCGCGACGCGCGCCAGCACGAGCCCGAAGGCCGGCAGCAGCGCATCGAATCGAAGCAGTTCCAAGGGCATGTCGCATCCGTCTGCATCCGCAATACAAAGCCGCCGATGGCATCGGCGGTCAGTTTCTTCGCAGCGTCCGGTGGTTCGAGCAGAGCCACCACCGTGAGGGAGCGATCATCGCTTGGACTGCAGGGCCCTCCGTTTTCAGCGGCTGGCGTTCCCTCACGGTCGCGGCTCTGATCGTCTGCGCGTCACCCGCCCCAGAGGCGGTTTGTGTACTCGACCATCCGCGTGGCCAACCAGGGCAGGAAGAACGCCGCCGCCGCGCCCATTCCCACGATCTTGGGAACGAACGTCAACGTCTGTTCCTGAAGCTGCGTCACGGCCTGCACGATGCTGATGGACAGGCCGACCACCATGCCGATCGCCATGATCGGCCCGGCCAACGTCAGTGCCACGGTGAGCGCCTCGCGGCTGAGATCAACGGCCATGCCGGGTTCCATGCGATTCACTCCTATGCGACACAAGACCGCCGATGGCAGCTTCCATCGATCAACTGAAACTGGCAAGCAACGACCCGACGACGAGCGCCCAACCGTTGGCCAGCACGAACAACATCAACTTGAACGGCAACGAAATCAAAACCGGCGGCAGCATCATCATGCCCATGCTGATGAGGATCGATGCGATCACCATGTCGATCACCAGGAACGGCAGGTAGATCCGAAAGCCCATCACGAAGGCCACCTTCAACTCACTCAGAACGAAGGCCGGCACGAGCTCGACCAT
>CAYYPB010000469.1:0-2668 GCA_964473405.1 uncultured Planctomycetaceae bacterium | reverse complement strand
GCACGAGTTGACGTTGTTGGATGCCTGGCACAGCGATAGGATCGTTGCGATTCGCGAGAGTCATCGACAAGGCCGGCGGACGGAGATCCCGGCCTGCAAGCATTGCCGTCACGGCGCCAAGACGCACGGTGTGCGGTGGATTCCAGAGGATTGGGACACGCAGGCGATGGAGTGGAACGACCGATCGTGGCGTAACGGCTGACACAAAGCCGCCGATGGTATCGGCGGTCCGTCACAATGCCGCCGATGGTATCGGCGATCCGACGGCTCGAACCCCGAGGGCATGATCGCACATGAACACTGTCTTCCTCGGCAACGAAACAGCCTACCTCGACACACTGCGCGAGAGGACGACCTTGTGCGGTGTTGTGGCTGAGACGATCCCCGCCGAGGCGCGGCGCGTCTTCGGCTCCTCACTCGCCTACGCCGATCGTCACGGCATCGCGACGATGTCTCCGGACGTGTTTCTGTCCGCGCCGCCGTGTGCCGATCTGGTCGTCTCCGCCGGTTTCGGTCGCCGCATTCCCCGACGCATTATCGACTTGCCCACCATTGGTATCATCAACATCCATCCGTCGCTGCTTCCGGCCTATCGCGGGCGACATCCGCTCAACTGGGCCATCATCAACGGCGAGAAGCAGACAGGCGTGACGATCCACCACGTCAGCGAGCGCATCGACGAAGGCGGCGTCATCGCCCATCGGCCGGTTGCCATAGAGCCGGACGACACGATTCTGGATCTCCACTGGCGGACCGTCGAGGCGGGCCGCGAGCTGTTGGAAGAGGTGCTCGATGCGATCGATGCGGGCGCATTTCACGGTACGCCCCAGGGTGCCGCGGGCGCGTCCTACTACCCGCCGCGGACGCCGGCAGACGGCCTCATCGACTGGCAACAGCCCGCCGAGCGGATTCGCAATCTCGTCCGAGCGCTGGCGGCACCGTATCCGGGCGCGTTCTTCTATCATCGCGGCGAGAAGATCGTCGTTGAGAGGGCGAGGGTCTTGCCGCACGATGTCGCGCCCGCCCGGCCTGGCAGCGTGACGACGTACGAGGGGGACATCGCCGTGCAGACCGGTTGCGGCACACTGATGCTCACCGAGTGTCGCGGCGATGTCGCGCGTCGGTTGTCTACTATGGTGCCGACGGTATCGGCGATCTCGGGATAGCGAATGATCAAGCAGAACAAACTGCAGTTCGACATGGATACCGGCATCGAGGGTTTGCGCAACCATCTTCGCCGGGGCCGGGGCCATCTGCTCGCCTATGCGTGGAATCGGCTTCAATGGAACTGGTTTCACCGATTCAAACGCGTCCCGAAGTTTCCGTTGAACATCGACATCGAGTCTTCCAGCGACTGTTCTCTGAAGTGCGACCATTGCTTCCGTCAGTACATGGACATGAAAGAGTCGGGGCGCATGGAGATGGACCTCTACCGCAAGATCGTCGATGAGTGCGCGGCGCGCGGCTTGTTCACGTTGAAGTTCTCGATGCGCGGCGAGCCGACGCTCCACCCGCAGATCGCCGAGATGGTTCTCTATGCCAAGCAGAGTGGCATCAAAGAAGTCTGGATCAACACGCACGGCGGGCACCTGACCGAGGCCATGGCCGAGGGCTTCGTCAAGGCTGGCCTCGACTGTCTCACCGTCTCGTTCGACGGCCTCGGCGAGATGTACGAGAGCATCCGTATTCCGCTCAAGTATGAGGAGTCCATCGAACGGCTGCGCACGCTCGCCGCCGTTCGCAAGCGGCTGGGTGCCCGCAAGCCGCTCATCAAGGTGCAGACGCTTTGGTCGGCGATCAAGGACGATCCCGAGGCCTACCTGCGTGTGATGAGGCCGCTCGTGGACAAGGTCTCCTACAATATCGACTTCGACTTCAAGGCGATCCACTTCGTGCCGGATCCGAACTACGTCTGCTATCGCCTGTGGCAACGACTGGCGATCACGAGCAGCGGCGACATCCTCAAGTGCCCTTCGGATTTCGAGAAGGACGAAGTGTTCGCCAACGTGCGCGACCGATCCATCAAGGAGGTTTGGGATACGTTGCAGGAGCAGGAGCGTCGCCGCCACCTAGCGGGCGAGCGGCTGCAGTCGATCGCCTGTCGCAAGTGTCATCACGGTGCGACCGTTGTCCAGGCTGACAAGCAGTACGCCGACCGAAAGCAGGACGTCAACGAGATCACCTATGAAGGCGGGTTCACAGGCGTGGGCCTCAATCGCCAGGCCGATGCGAAGGGGTTGATGGCGCAGCCCAAGGACAGGCGGCAACCCAAGCAGCAGGTAGGTGCCAAGTGAACGTTCTTATCATCGCTCCACACATGGATGACGAGGTTCTCGGCTGCGGCGGTACGATCGTCCGACACGTCCAGGCGGGTGACGCCGTGACCGTTTGTATCGTTGCCAACCGCGCCTACGATCACGTCTACGACGATGCGAAGATCGCTCGCGAGAAGGACGCCTGCCACGCGGCGAAGGCCGTACTCGGTTACGGTGAATTGACGTTCCTCGATCTTCCTGACGAACGCCTCGACCATCGGCAGATCGACCTCATCGTTCCGATCGAGACGGTCGTGGGCAAATCGCGGCCCGACATCGTCTATGTTCCGCATCGCGGAGATCTAAACCAGGACCATCGTGCCGGGGTCGAAGCGGCCCGGCGCGCGTGGTGC
>CAYYPB010000468.1:0-2678 GCA_964473405.1 uncultured Planctomycetaceae bacterium | reverse complement strand
GATCGTGCGCTAGCGAGCGCACGGAGACGCATGCATCAGAGGCCCATCATCCTGCTGATGGTGACGGGCGGGCATGGCGTCGTCAAGCCCGCGATGGCATCCGGCAAGCGGGCCGTCTGCGCCGGGCCGGGCAATCCGCCTGTCGTCGTCGACGAGACGGCCGACATCGACAAGGCCGGTGCGAGTATCGTTCGCGGATCGTCCTTCGATAACAATCTCGTTTGTACCGACGAGAAAGAGGTCTTTGTCGTAGAGGCGGTCGCCGATCGCTTGCTCAAGGCAATGCAGGCGAACCATGCCGTCGTTCTGACACAGCCGCAGGCTCGGGCACTCGACAAGGTGATCTTCGATGAGATTCGCGGGCCGCGAAAGCCCGGCGTGATCAACAAGAAGTGGGTCGGCAAGAACGCCAGCGTGATCCTCGAACAGATCGGCATGCGCGTGTCCGATTCGACGCGGCTGGTTGTGATGGAGGTTCCGGTCGACCATCCGTTGATCTGGACCGAGCAGTTGATGCCGGTGTTGCCGGTCGCGCGCGTCGGCAGCGCCGACGAAGGGATCGACCTGGCGATCGAGGCGGAACACGGATTCGGCCACTCGGCGGCGATGCACTCACTGAACCTGTCCAACCTCAGTCGGATGGCCCGTGAGATCAACACGAGCATCTTCGTAAAGAACGGCCCGATCTTCGCCGGGCTGGGAGAAGGCGGCGAAGGGTACAGCTCGGTTTCCATCGCGAGCCCGACGGGCGAGGGGATGACCGACGCACGATCGTTTTCGCGCGAGCGGCGATGCGTGCTAGTGGATCACTTCAGGATCGTATGAGAAGGCGACAGACGATACATTCGGCATTGGGCCTACTCGAGTTTTCGAGCATCGCGTTGGGGACGCGCGCTTCCGATGCGCTGATGAAGAAGGCCCCCGTGACGCTCATTCGGGCAGGTACGCTCCAGCCCGGCAAGTACGCCATCGTGTTCTCCGGCGACATGGCCAGCGTCGACGAGTCGTTCGTCGAAGGCCGGCGCGTCGGTGAGGCCGCGATGCTGGACTCCGTACTGCTGCCGGACATCCATCCGAAGGTTCTCGACGCGACGAACGGCATGCAAGGCGATTGGGGTGACGAGACGGTCGGCATCATCGAGACGCCGACGCTCGCGGCGGTTGTGCGGGCAGCCGATGCCGCGATCAAGGGGGCCGAGGTCGAAATGGTCTCGATTCGTCTGGGCGATGGGCTCGGTGGCAAGGGGCTTGCGTACTTTTCAGGCTTGCTGGCGGATGTCGAAGCGGCGATTGAGATCGGCACAGCCGCCATTGCAGATCGACCACAGTTGCCGTGTACGAGCATCATCCCGCGATTCGACGATGAGCTTCGTGCCGATCTCGGCAAGACGACGCGGTTCTGGGAGGCGGGCTGATGATGTTCGGCCGCGTCATCGGAACGGTGGTTCCCTGCGTCGTCTACGAAGGGCTCGAAGGAGTGCCCATGCTGCTGGTCCAGCCGCTGGATAAGCGGAGAGAGCCTGCCGGTTCGCCGATCGTCTGCTCCGACGCGACGCGCCAGGCCGGGCCGGGCGAACTCATCTACTACGAGAGCGGCCGCGAGGCGGCGATGGCGTTGGAGCCCTGGTTCGTCCCCGTCGATCACGCGATCATCGGCATTGTGGACGGCGTCGATCTTGCGGAGGAATCGACATGATCCTCGGCATCGTTCGCGGCTCGGTCTATTCGACGATCAACCATCCGTTTTATGACGGGCGTCGCATGTTGGTCGTGGATCGCGCCGAGTCCGACTGGACGCCGACAGGGGCGTACCTCATTGCCATCGACACCGTGGACGCCGGCGTTGGGGATCGCGTCCTCGTTCTCAACGAAGGCAACGGCGGTCGGCAGATACTCGACGCCCCCAAGGGCCCCGTCCGATCGGTCATTGTCGGTATCGTGGACGCGGTGGACGAGGCGGCGGGTTGATGGAGTACGCGCTGTTCGGCGGCCTGGCCCTCGTTTCGCTCGTCGGTATTGCACTGGCGGTCTTTCAGTTGCCGGGGACGTGGCTGATTCTCGCCTCGGCCATCGGATACGACTGGTACTTCGATTGGACGCAGATCGGCTGGCCTTGGCTGGTGGGGATGGGCATCTTCGCCGTCATTGTAGAGGTGTTCGAAACGCTGGCAGGAGCGGTGGCCGCTCAACGGGCCGGTGCGAGCCGACGGGCCGTCATCGGCGCGCTGGTAGGCGGGTTCGCCGGCATGTTCGTCTTCACGCCGCTCGTGCCCATCCCGGTGGTCGGAACGATTGTCGGCGGCCTGCTGGGCTGTTTCGCCGGCGCATTGACGGGGGAACTCAGCCTCAACAAGGACCTCGCGACCGGCGCTCGAGTCGGTCTGTTCGCAACCATCGGCAAGATCATCGGTCTCGTCGCCAAGACGTCGGCCGCCATTGTCCTCGCCGGCGCGGCCGTGGCGTGCGCGGCCTGGACGATGTTCTTCACATAGGCTCGCGGAACCAAGATAGCCGATCGACGCCAGCGATTCCCGATCGGGCTTTTCGCTTTGCGCTCGCCCCAAAGGCAGCGCGCGGAGAACCTCCCGCGCGCCATGACGGAGCGGAGCGGGCCGACTGCGCATCCGGCCCCGAACAAAGCGCTGCCCTCGAAATAGGAGCGCAGTGGTTCTCCCAAC
>CAYYPB010000467.1:0-2682 GCA_964473405.1 uncultured Planctomycetaceae bacterium | reverse complement strand
GGCCACCGCGCCCTTCGAGGCGGCTGGGCACGGACTCTCTGCGCACGCCTTCGGGCATTGCTTTCCACGCGAGGTCGTCGGGTGACGCGAACGCTTCGAGCTGGACCAAGCGTGTGAGCAAGGCCTCGAACGTTCGCCCACACGACTCGAGCGCCGCGACCGCCTGTTCGAAACGCCCGCGCGCCTCGTCGCAGGCTCCCTCGGCCAACAACAAACGTGCATGCGCACGTTGCACGCAGCCGAACTCGCGGCGATCGGCCCCGCAAGCGTCGAGCACGTCGGGGTCGAACAGCGTCGACAGACCGGCACGAAACTGGCCCAAGACGGTGCCCGCCACATTCTGAGCGGCGAGTCGCTGTACATCGGTGCGACTGCGCCCGATTCTTCCCTTGATGCTGCGAATTCCGAAGACGCCACCGGCGACAACAACCGCGACATCGACGACGAAGACATCCTTGGCTCCGACTTCAACCACTACGTCCTCGGCGCATCCGGCTACTCGGCGGACGTTCTCGTGAACAACGGCACGGGCGCGGCCGCGTGGCTACGCGACACGCTCCCCGACCCTACGCGGGGCGTCGCGTGCGCCGGGTTTTGCGAGTCGTCCCAGACGCTCGTCGGTGATGATCTCTCGATTCCCGCCCACGTCCGTCGCGACCACGGGGCATCCGCAGGCCCGCGCCTCGGCGATGGCGTTGCACCAGCCCTCCGACCGGCTGGCTAGCACGAACAGATCGGCGGCATTCAACAGTTCCGCAACGCGGCTCGGCGAGCATCGGTCCATGAGTGCGACGGCTGGGCCTGCCGCGTTGACGGTCTCGATCCGGGCTCGCAAGCGCCGGGAGAAGCTCGGCTCGTTCGCCTCGCCCCCGACGAGTACGAGTCGGATGTCGCCTTCGCGTCGCCTCACGTCGGGCCAGGCGGCGACGAGTGCGTCGAATCCCTTGAGTGCCTGGATGTGCCCGATGCAGACGGCGTAGCGCGTGTCCTCGCGCCAGCCGAGCTTGGCTCGTGCTTTGGGATCGGGTTGTGTCGGTCGGTCGGGGGGGGCGGTGCGGTGAAAGGCGTCTCGGTCTGTGCCATTGGGTATGACATTAACGTCGAGGTCCGTGTCCGCCACCTCGTTGGCAAGGCCCGCAAGCGACTGCGACACGGCGATCAGCGCATCGGCGCCACGGAGCATCTCTGCGATGGCACGGCGTTTGGTCGGGTTGGCCGCCTGGCTGACGAGTTTGCCGCGAAGGGTGCAAACCAGCGGAAGGCTGAGCTTGCGGGCGACGCGCCAGGCTCCCACGCCATCGGGCCATTCGAAATGTGCGTCAATGACATCGATGGGCCCGCTATCGAGGATGCCGGCCATGACGCTGCGCAGCGCCGCCGCGTAGAAGCCCGCATCCCAGCGTTTCATCATCCCGGGCAGGTAGAACATCTTGGGCCAAACGACCGGCGGCTCGGCGGCCCGATCGGCGTAGGCGTCGAATCCGAACGGCCTGACGAACGGAAACCAGGGTACGGGGGCGGCGACGCGGACCGGCATGATCTGGTGAATGGCGTGCAGACGCCGCTGGACGAAGATGCCCTGCGTCCGTCGGGCGGGGTTGGGATAGCACATCGTCGTCGCCAGGATCGACATGATGTGAGACGATACATGGCACGGCGGCCGGTGACAACGAGCCGAGGTTCTAGTTGTCAGTTATCCGTTGTCAGTCGGCGATCGATTGGCCCGGACTCTCGATTCTCACTTCTCAATCCCTTTCTCGCGGATCGGCGAGCGACTCGACGGCAGTGTAATGTTGCCGGCCGCCCCGATCCGCCAGGTGCTGCCAGTAAATGAGCGTGGCGAGGGCCGTACTCGGCTGGGCGCCGGAGCGGCGATTGTAGAACACCGCGTCGGAGTTGCCGGTTCCGGCCTCCGCCAAACGCTTGTCGACGGGCACGTCGGGCAGGAGCTTCTCGATGCTCTTCATGAGTCGCTGCATGTTGATGTTGTCGCTCTGTCCGCGATGCTTGCCGAGGCAGTCGAAGTTCATGCGACTGCCGGGAAGCTGGAGCGGTCGTCCGGCGGGGTCGTGGAGGAAGAAGTGGATGAACATCTCGGTGTTCGTGTGCTTCTTGACCACGCGCTGGATCGATGCTCGGACGGCTCCCGGGCCGAAGCCGACAGGCCCCATCAATCTGGAGACGAGCTTGAAGTCGGACGACCGCGTGACGACCGTTCGGCGGCCAAAGACGATCAGGCTGATGTTCTCGTCGGGCTCGATGCGCGTTTCGCCTCGCTTGCTGGAGAAGTGCGTTTCGCCAGAGCCGCGCGAGAGTCGGAACGTCTCGAAGTGCGGCACGGGCGGAAGCCCTGCTTCGCGATAGACAATCGTCGTGATGTCGGCCCCGTGCAGTTTGGCTGCCATCATTTGGGCGGCTTCAACGGATGCGACGCGGGCGATCGACTTGGGCGCACCGCGCTTGAGGCGGAGCCGCACGTCGTAGGGCGTGCGGCCCGTCGCATCGGCGATGGCGGCGATCGTTGCGCGGTCTGGTTTGTCCGCGAACGCAACGGCCAGGTGGAAGTAGTCGTCTGCCATGACACCTACAGTATGCATCGCCGGCCACTGCAAGCCACTATAATTCGACCGCGTTGTCCGACCTGGGACGCTCAATGTGCGGGATGCGAAGAGCCGCGGGCTT
>CAYYPB010000466.1:0-2688 GCA_964473405.1 uncultured Planctomycetaceae bacterium | reverse complement strand
GGTGTAGGTGTACGCTGGCACCGCGTCCAAGTACCTCGCCGGCCTCGGCACCACCGAAGTGAGTTGAACCAAGGTCCGCTTCACCGGCACCGAGGACATGACGTTCTCGACCGCCAAGTCGCTGTCCAACAACGGCTCGATCGCCGACACCGAGATCGGCGTCTATGACAGCCTGGGCAACCTGCTCGCCAACAACGACGACATCAACTACCCGGCCAACCCGTACAGCTTGGTCTCGCTTGCAGCCCTCCCCGCTGGCGACTACTACGTCGCCGTCGGTGGCTGGAACACCACGTATGGCGCTGGCTTTGCCGCGACCAGCACTTCGACCCTGTCGGGTGCCTACAACCTCAACATCTACCCCGAGCCGACCACGTTGGCTCTCCTGGCCTTCGGTGCCATCGGCCTCATTCGCCGACGTCGCTAAGGTCCGTACCATGAAGTAACGCCGCCGGCTTTGGCAGCGATCTCAATGAAGCAAACGAGCGGGCGGTTCTCTCGGCTATCCGAAGAACCGCCCGCCGTCTTTTTGCGCCCCACTCACCTTGCCCAAGCCCGTCGACGACCCGCTGCATGTCTGGGGTACATTCACCATCAGCGAACCGCGATTGGAGAAGGTGCGCCGCCACATCGCGGACCAGAAGTAGGCATCAGTGCCGAGTGGCCTGCTTCCCGCAACCTGGTCCATGCGTGAGGAGAGTCTCGATGGCCCAGATGGGCGAGGGGATTCTTGATGAAGAAGAAGCGACACAGTCCGGAGCCGCATTCCGCTTCCGGCTCCCGACAGGTCGTCGCTCAAGTCGGTTCGATGGGGCTACTCTGCTTCCAGGAACGGACGGCCAGATTCGTAAAGGGCCAGCCGAGCCTGATACGCCTCGATCGCCGTAGCCTGGCCCGCCTTTGTCACGAGCTTGACGGCGCGTTTCTGCGTGTCGGCAGCTTCTGAGTACCGACCCGCTGCCGCATAGGCGGCGGCCAGCGTGTCCAATGCCTGGGCGACTCTTCCTCCGCTTGCCTTGTTGGCCTTTTCCGCCCACTTGACCGCGTTCGCCGGATCCCAAACGGCCGGATCGCGACATGTGGCGAGCGTCCACGCGAGCCCGTTGGCTAGCTGGGCGGAATCCGGGATGTGCTTCAAGCCCTCGCGAAACGCCTCGACGGCCGCGGCCGGCTGCTTGCGCCCGAGGGCCGCTACTGCCAACGCCATGTGAGCATCCCCGTACCGCGGACTGATGGCAATCGCCCGCCTCCAATGGCGAACCGCCGCGTCCACCTCACCCTTGCGATGCAACAGGGATCCCAAGCCGTAGTGAGCGATCACACTCCCGTCGGCACTGGCCAAGGCCTTGCGAAAGTGCTGTTCGGCATCATCGAACTTCCCCTGCCCCATCTGCATCTGACCCATCTGGCAGTGCGCCCCCGCGTCGTCGGGGTGCCCCTCGATGATGCGGGCAAAAACCGACATCGCCTCGTCGCGCTTCCCGCTGGCAGACAGAAGGATCCCGTACCGATGCTGTATGCGAACGTTGTCGGGCTGTTTGTCGAGCTGCTCGCGCAGGAGCTTCTCCGCGTCGCCGTAAAACCCCAACTGCACGAAGGCCAGCCCCAGCGACGACTTTATCCAATCCGAGTCGGGGTACTTCGCCAGGGCATCTTGGAGTTCGACCATCGCCTCCTCGAACCGCCGCTGCTGGATATAGATGTCGCCCAAGGCCGCACGGACCGGTGCTCCATCCAGGCCAAGCTCGATGACCCGTTCGAGGTTGCGAACCGCGAGATCCGGATCGCCCTCGTGCGCCGTCTGCAACGCCTTCTTGGCGAACGCCACCTCGCTCCGAGGAGAAGCCTGGAGATCGAAACGAACCGGGTCGTTCGTCACCTTCGCCGGTGCGCCGGCCGCCGCCGGATCGTCGTGATCGGCAGCCTCACGCTCGCGGCCCAACTTGCGCAACGCCTCCGCCAGGGCCCCATGTGCTGCCGCAAACGTCGGGTCGATCTCCACAGCGCGGCCAAAACCAGAGACCGCCGCCTCCAGATCGCCGTTCAGCACCGCGCAGCGGCCAAGGCCGTAGTGGGCTAGCGCGTCCTTGGCGTCCAGGACCGACGCGCGTCGATACAACGCCTCGGCCCGATCGCGATCGTCATCCAGGCATCGATCGGCCACGAGAATGTGGAGTGCGGGATAGTCGTCGGCCAACGCGAGGGCGGCCTCGTAGGCCTGGACCGCCGAGGCGGAATCTCCCGCCGTGTCGTAGCACAGGCCCGCGAGATACTTGAACTGCATCGCATTGGGGAGAATCTCGGCCGCACGCTCGAAGCACTTCGCCGCGGCCGGCGGAAAACCGTTGGCGTAGTAGTACTTGCCCAACTCGGCGATGCGGCCGGCGCTGCCAGGGGCATCCTGAGTCTTCTGCTGAAGCTTGGCGATGAACGCCCGCGTCGTCGGCGACAGCTTGCTCATGTCGATCTGAGGAACGCCGGCGACCGCTGCCGTTGGCTGGGGCCTTGGCATTGGCGACGAGCCCGACGTCTTACCGACGTCAGCCGGGGTGGCCTGCGGCTCGCGCTTCGCCGCGGCCGTCGCGTCACGAGTGCCGTCGCCCGCTCACCCGGCGGCACCCCCCGCGTCGCGCGAGTGGAGGTAGATGCCGTGGATGACGGTACGGGGTCGCCAATCACAGCCGATGT
>CAYYPB010000465.1:0-2689 GCA_964473405.1 uncultured Planctomycetaceae bacterium | reverse complement strand
CCGAACAGAAATAGTGTTAAGGGGAAACGGCGCTCACTGATCTGAACGCTGCCCGGACGGCGTGGGCCGCGCGGCGCCATTTCTGAAGACGGTCAACGGCACAACGCAATGCTCAGCAGGTTGCGTTACGGGACGAGCAGAATGATTCCCGTAACCCACAGGAACTGATTGGCGGCTGCCTCTTCATTCCAGGGGATCTGGTACTTCTTCTTGGGTGCCCATTCTCCTGGTTGGTAGTAGCCCAGAGCGTACTCGCGCGATTGTGGTGGATTTAGTACCATCTGGTAGGGCAGGCCAACGACCTGACCAAAGAATCGACCCGTCGAGACAAACGGCTGGACCCACGGTTTGTGGGTGTGTCCGTAGCGTTCCAGGGCGCGATGCTGTAAGTCAAGCCGACTGTGCTCCTGTGTGCGCGGAGGCCCCGCTCAGCCGTGGGTCGTGAGCGTGCGTGTGCGCCCCGCGACTGGCGGGCGTCGGGGACCGACCGGAGCGGACGGACCCCGCGAGAGCTTCGCTTCGAACATGGACATGCGCGGCCTGCACATTGTCATCGTCCCATCGTGGTGGCCATCGCCCGAGCAGCCGACCGCTGGCATCTTCTGCGCCGATTACGCCAGGGCCTTCGCAGCCACCGGTGCGCGCGTGGGCGTGGTGTTTCCCGATCTGGTCGGCCTGCGACGTATCTTCCGCGGCAAGGCGTCCCCGCTGCGGCCCAAGGTTATCGAGGAATCGCTCGACGATATCCCGGTCATCCGCGTGGAGGGACTCTTCTCCGCCTTCGGTCAACCGGGCTTGCAGATGCGCCGGTTCGCGGCCTGGCTGAACCGGGGGCTGACGACCTACCGACGCCGCCACGGAGCGCCGGATGTGCTGCACGCCATGTGCGCAATCCCGGCGGGCTGGGCCTGCACGCATCTGGATGATCCGCCAGCCCAACGCGTCGTCATCACTGAACACACCGGTCCGTTCTCGCTCGTGATGAAGTCGAAGGCCTCCGCAGCGCACGCTCGGGACGGTCTCGCGGCCGCGTCGGCAGTCGTGAGCGTCAGCGATCAGGGCCGCCGCGAGATGATGGCCTGCGGCATCGACCGGGAGATCCTGGTCCGTGGCAACTGCGTGGCACCAGAGTTCACGACGGCACCGATTCGGGGCGATGTGCGAGCGCCACAGTTCCGCGGGCTGTTCGTCGGGCGACTCTGTCGGGAGAAGGGTGTCGGTGAGCTGATCGCCGCCTTGCGGTCAGGCGACGAGAAGACCGACTCGCAGTGGCACTTTGTCGGGGACGGCCCGATGGCCGAAGACTTGCAGGCACTGTCACGGGAGGCGGCGTTCGAAGGCCGTGTGCATCTGCACGGCGAATGCCCGAGATCGGCCGTGGTCGAGATCATGGCCCCAAGCGACGTGCTTGTGTTGCCGAGCCACGGGGAGACGTTCGGCCTGGTCGTGGCCGAGGCCCTGTGCATGGGCTTGCCGGTGGTCACGACGCGCGGCACGGCGTCCTCGGAGTTCATCACGGAAGACAACGGTCTGCTCTGCGAGCCAGCGGACGTCGAATCGCTGATCGGCGTTCTCGGCGATATGATAGGGGCCATCGGTACGTATAATCGAGCGGCCATCGCCGAAGCGGCGCGAGCGAGATTCTCGTCGGGCTCCTTGGCGACTTGGTATGGCGGGCTGTTTCGCCGCATCGTCGCTGGCTGAGGTAATGAGGAACACACGCGCCCATGTGCGGCATTGCGGGCTATTTGCTGGATGAGATCAACCCTGCGGCGGCCGATTGGCTGACCGCCATGACCCAGCGTCTGTTCCATCGTGGGCCGGACGATGGCGGTGCCGTTGTCTTTGGCATGAACGGGACACCGACGGTCGAGCGGAAACTGGGCAAGCCTGACGACGCGGTGGATTGGAGTTATGTGCCGGCCAAGGTCGGGCTGGGGACTCGCCGTCTGTCGGTCGTCGATCTCTCCGACGCGGGGCATCAGCCGATGGCGTCGACGGACGGGCGCGTCTGGCTCGCCTACAACGGCGAATTCTACAACCACGAGGCATTGCGGTCGGAACTGTGCGACCACGGAGTCGTGTTTCGGGGCCGCAGCGACACCGAAGTCCTGCTGGCGGCGTACCGTGTGTGGGGCTGCGAATGCTTCGAACGCCTGGAAGGCATGTGGGCCGCGGTGATCGTCGATTGGTCGGCGGGCCGGATGGTCCTGTCGCGAGATCGGTTGGGCATCAAGCCGCTCTACTTGTCGAAGTTCGCCGGCGGCATGGGATTCGCGTCAGAGATCAAGTCGCTGCTGGTTCTGCCCGGCGCGACCACGGGGGTGAACGAGGCTCGTTTGCGCGATTTCCTCTGTGACGGCAGCGTGGATCACACGGACGAAACGCTGTTCGAGGGCATCTGGAGTATGCCGGCCGGCTGTTGGGTCGAACTTGACCTGCGAGCGCGTGGCGAAATGCATGCCGGCGGGGCCGTTCGGCGGTACTGGCAGCCGACGGCCGATGTGTGCGATGAGACGGATGCGGCGGAGCAAGTGGCACGCCTCGTGCGCGAGGCCGTGCGAACGCACGCAACCGGCGATGTGCCGATCGGCTCGTGCCTCTCCGGCGGGCTGGATAGCTCCGCCATCGTGTCGCTCGGCCCCCCACCTCGCAGAGACGGCGCGGCGGCGCGTGCGCGACTAGCGAT
>CAYYPB010000464.1:0-2714 GCA_964473405.1 uncultured Planctomycetaceae bacterium | reverse complement strand
ACGCCGAGATCGTCACCGCCGAATCTGGCGGGAACGGGCAAGCAACCGGGCTTCGAGACCAGCGGGACGGATTGCTTCGCGACCTGGCCGAGATCTTCGATACGACCGTTCGCGAGCAGTCCGACGGAGCGATCAACGTCTACATCGGAAGCGAAGCGCTCGTTCAGGGCGCCTCGGTCCGCCGTCTCGCGGCCGTGGAGGAGCTCGACGGATCTTTCGTGCGGACGACCGTGCAATTCGCGGACACGGCCGGCCAGGTCGAAATCCGCAGCGGCCGGCTACAGGGGCTTACGGTTAGCCGCGATCGCTACGCCTACGGTCAGGTGGCCCTGGTGGACCAATTGGCCGGGGCGATCATCGAAGATGTCAACAAGATTCACGCGAACGGCCAGGGGCTGATCAGCTTTGACGCCACCACCGGCGCGAACGGCCTGCGGGCGACCGATCTGGCCCTCAACGATCCGGACGTGGGCTTGGCACAGACGCCGCAAGACGGCAGCTTCTACATCGTGGTCGCCGACGACGTCACCCAAACGCCGGTGGCGACGCGAATCGACGTATCGTTCGCCACCCCCGGCAGTGAGACGACCTTGGAGTCCCTCGTGGCCGACATCAACGCCCAGGTCGAAGGCGTAACCGCGTCGATTGCCGCGGGCAACCGTTTGACGGTGACGGCGGATGAAGGCTTCACGTTTTCATTCGGCCATGACGGCCAGGTGGCCCGGACGGATAGCTCGGGCGTGCTTTCGGCGTTGGGCGTCAACACGTTCTTTGAGGGCACCGACGCGCGCGATATTCGCGTGAGTCAGGCGCTGACCGAACAGCCCTTGCTTCTGGCGGCGGCGACGACGAACCACGTGGGCGACGGAACCAACGCCGCGCTGCTCGCCTCCGCGGAAAACAATGCGAGCGACGCGCTGGGCGGCGCGTCGATCCGCGGGTTTTACAATTCCTTTGTCAGCTCCGTTGCGGTCGTTTCGGCCGCGGCTCGGGATGACATGGAGGCGGCGTCGATCGTCCATGAATCGCTCAACGCGCAGCGCGAAGGCGTTAGCGGCGTCAATCTGGACGAAGAAGCGATTTCTCTGCTCAAATTTGAGCGGGCGTTCCAGGGCGTGGCCCGCTACGTCTCCGTAGTCGATGGGCTCGTGCGTGACTTGGTTGCGCTGATTCGTTAGATCACAGGATCGAGTAGAACAATGGCGATCAATCCGATCAGCATGACAAGAATCAGCCAGAATCTGCAGTCAACGTCGCTGCTCACCTCGCTGCGACAGAACCAGGTGGATCTTTTCACGACGCAAGCGCGGATTTCGTCCGGGCGGGCCTTCGTTTCGCCGAGTGAAGATCCAATCGCCGCCGCGCGCGCGCTTGACTTGACTCAGGCGCTGGGCCGGCAGGAACAGTTCATCGCCAACCTCACCCACGGAGACAACGTGCTGGGCGCCTCGGACGAGGCGATCACCGAGGTCAATTCCCTGCTCATCGAGGCGAGCTCCATCGCGAGCCAGAACGTAAGCAACCTGACCAGCGCGGCCGAGCGTGAATCGGTCGCCGAAGTGATCTCGGGCATGATCGACCAGCTCCTGGTCGTCGGTAACCGCCAGCTCGGCGGCCGCTATTTGTTCGCCGGTCGTGACACGACCGAGGCACCTTTTGTGCGCGAACTCGGCGGCATCGCCTACCGCGGAGATACCGGAAACCTGTTCACCCGCATTTCCGACGACGCTTCGGCGATTACGAATGTTTCGGGCGACGTGCTGTTCGGGGCGCTCTCTTCGCGCATCGCCAGCGGCATCGATCTCACGCCGTCCTTGCGGGCCGACATGCGCCTCGAGGATATCAACGGCACGCGCGGACAGCCCATTGCCGGCGGCACGCTGGTATTCAACGAAGTCGGCGGCGCGGGTAGCTTTCGCGTCGATCTCGGCGCCGTAGACACCCTTGGCGACGTCGTGAACGCCATCAACGCCGCGGCGACACAGGCGGGCGCCTCGCTGACCGCGTCGGTCGGTGACACCGGCCTGCGCATCACACCAGGCGGCCAACCGGTGACCATCGGCGATGCCAACGCCGGCGTAATCGCTTCGAACCTCGGCATCACCACATTGGAGCCGACAACTTCGGTGGTCGACGGACTGCCGCTGACCGCCCGCCTCACGATGTTGACGCCCGTCGCCGACCTGGCCCAAGGCGCGGGCATCGATGGGACCAGCGGCATGATCGTCACCAACGGATCGGGCACGGCGACCATTGATTTCAGCGCGGCCGAATCCGTGCAGGACATGGTCAACATCATCAACAATGCCAGCGTGGGCATCTTCGCCGAGATCAACGCGGACGCAACCGGAATCGACGTGTTCAACCGGATATCGGGCACGCTGCTGACCATCGGCGAAAACGGCGGAACAACCGCCACCGACCTCGGCATGAGAACGATGAACACGGCCACGCCCCTGGAAAACGTGAATCACGGCCTCGGCATCGAGACCGTGCCGGGCCAACCGGACCTGCAAATACAGACCCAAAGCGGCGATGCCGTCGATGTCAATCTCGATCAAGCCCAGACCGTCGGCGACGTGATCGACCTGATCAACGCCGCTGCCAGCGAAGCAAGCGTCTCCGTAGTGGCATCGCTAACCGACGTGGGCAACGGCATCCGCATTGTGGACGGGACGTCGGGGGCGGAAAGCCTCGCGGGGGGCGCGGGGGGG
>CAYYPB010000463.1:0-2718 GCA_964473405.1 uncultured Planctomycetaceae bacterium | reverse complement strand
AACAAACCTGGGTCGATTATCCCGCCTGGGAGGACACGCTCATAGTTTCTCGGATTATGGCCCCGTTGCCAAATGGCCGCGAATGCGTAGGCTGGGTTCGTCTCAAGACTCTCGGTGGCACCGACGCCCGAGCCGGTGGAGCCACAGGCTCTGGCGCCTGTGCCAAAGTTTGGTTTCGCGATGGTCTGACAATGAAGATCTTGCACATAACGCAATCACTGGACCCGAGTTGGGGCGGCATCGCCCGGGTCCTGCCGATGCTGGCCTCGCGGTTGGCTGCCGCCGTCGACACATGCCGCATCGCCGTGCTGGATGGTGGGCGTTTCGGCACGCCCCAGGATGTCGATGGCGTGGAGGTGCTGAAGTTCGAACCGCATCCGACGTGCCGTTTGGGTCGGTCCAAGGCGTTCGACGCGAGAATCGGCGAGCTCGTCGGCGAGTCGGACGTGGTTCACCTGCACGGACTCTGGGCTGGTCAGAACTGGTCGGCGGGCAAGGCGGCTCGCAGGCAGGGTCGGCCGATGGTCATCACGCCGCACAGCATGATGATGCCCTGGGCCTGGCAGCACAGCGCCTGGAAGAAGCGGCCGATCGGTTGGCTCTTCGAGCACAAGAATCTGCGCGCCGCCGCGTGCATCCACGCGCTGGCACCCGGCGAGGCCGAGGCGATCGCCGCGCTGGGCTTCAACCAGAACATCGTGACGATTGCCAACGGTCTCGATCCCGCCGAGTTCGAGCGCATTCCTTCCGCCGACGCGTTGGAGCAGCGATTCCCCGAGACGGCCGGCAAGAAATGGGTTCTGTTCCTGGGTCGTCTTGCGGAGCAGAAGGGGATCGTCCCAGCGATGCAGGCGTCGTTCGACGTGTTGGCGGCGAACGAGGATTGGCACGGCGTCGTCGCGGGGCCGGACGAGTTCGGCCTCCAGAAGATGTTCGCCGCGGCGATCCAACGCAAGGGCATGGCCCATCGCGTGACGTTCACAGGCATGTTGCCGCGCGAAGATGTGCTGGCATGCCTCGGTCGCGCGTCGATCCTGTTACAGCCGAGTTTGAGCGAAGGGCTGAGCATGTCGATCCTCGAGGCGCTGGCGGTTCGTCTGCCGATGGTGATTTCGCACGCCTGCAATATGCCCGAAGTGGGGCAGGAAGGCGCGGGCCTCGTCGTCGATCCGAACCGACGGAGCATCGCCGCCGCGATGCGCCAACTGGTGGCGATGTCGGACGACGATCGCCGCGCAATGGGTGCCAAGGGTCGGGCCCTGTTCGAGAGCCGGTTCACTTGGTCGGCGTTGACTCCCCAGTATCGAGAAATGTACCGCGGCGTTGTGAGGTGAGCCCGGTTGTGCGGCGGCGTTCGGGGCTCGTGGAGGGTGTTTTCGGCTCAGCCGCACCGATCGCCGCCCTGTTTGCGGCGGGCGGTGGATGATACTTGCCAGAATCGGACGCTTGGAGATAATGGCCCGTGTCGGCAAGGAGGACTGTCATGATGAAAGCGGAAGACCTAGCCGCGTGGATGCGCGAGGAACACCTGAAGCTGCGAGATTTGATGACCGGCTTGCAGGATCGGGTGTCGAGCGTGCCTCGGGCGAATCAGGCCCATTGGATCGCGGCTGCGTGCGAGAGCTTCGGCCATGTGCGGGCTCACACGGTGAAGCAGATGGCCATCGAGGAGCAGGACGGCTACATGGTTCCCGTGGCGGAGCGCCGGCCGGCGCTGGCGTCCGAGATCGAACGCCTCGCACATGAGCACAAAGAGCTGCAAAGGCTGATGGACGGCATCCATGCCTTCCTTGCGGATCTGCAGCCCGGAGACCAACTACTCATCCGCGATTGCTGTCATCGCATCAACGACTTCATCTCTTACATGGAGCATCACACGAACGACGAGAACCTGCTCGTGCTGTCAGTCTTCACGGACGACATCGGTACGACGGACTGACATCGCTCCCCACTCGTTCGCGGCTTGGCGCGTGCGAGCAGATGTGAACGGCTCTAGTCGTCGGACTCGTCGCGGAACGGGCCGGCGATGTGTTCGTAGACAGTGGCGAAGAACCCCATCAGCGGGAAACCGCCCCCACCCAGGGGAAGCGGTCCGAGCCTTTCGAGGGCGGGCGGCGCGTCGCTCAGCGGCGGCGGGGCCAGCCGGTCGAGGTCCAGCCCCGCGGACCAGAAGCGATCAGGTTCGGTCGGCAGATCGTCCGGCGCGCCGGCACAGGCGTTGGGATCCTGATCATCGGCGACGTTGCTGTCGGTCGTTTCGTTCGGTTGTGATGGCGTCATACAAGAGTCTCAATCATTAGTTCTCGATCCTAACTTCTCGATTCTCCGGCCACGGCCTCAGGTGTCAGCGTGAGATACTCTTGGAGTTCGGTTGTCGACAGGCCCGTGAGCCAGTCATCGCCGCTGCCGATGATCCGGTCGGCCATGGCGGACTTCTCGGTGAGGAGTTTGTCGATCCGGTCTTCGAGCGTGCCGATGCAAACGAACTTGTGGACCTGGACGCGGCGCGTCTGGCCGATGCGATGCGCTCGGTCGGTGGCCTGTGACTCGACGGCGGGGTTCCACCAGCGATCGAAGTGAAACACGTGGTTGGCGCGTGTGAGGTTGAGACCGAACCCGCCGGCCTTGAGAGACAGGAGGAAGACGCGGCTTTCTCTCCGTCCCTTCCGGGACGCAACCACCATGTCGGTCGGACGCGTCTCGCTCGCTGCTCTGATC
>CAYYPB010000462.1:0-2720 GCA_964473405.1 uncultured Planctomycetaceae bacterium | reverse complement strand
CGAGATCCCCCCTTGACAAGGACACGCTCATGGAAGCCCCAAACGCCAGCGCGGGTTCTTTAATGTAACCCGTACGGTGGATGACCCGCTCGCTTGCGCTCGGGGCTCGGATTGGCTGCCCGTCACGCGAACCACACCACGACCCGCCGGTACGTCGCGCAATCGACGCAAATGCGAGCATCAGCTATACTCATGCGCTTTCGCACGGCAGATTCAACCATCGCGTGACTGGAGGCACCCATGAAGCCCGATCTGTCCATCGATTTCTGCGGCGTCAAGGCCCCCAACCCGTTCTGGCTCGCGTCCGCGCCGCCGACGAACTCCGCCTATCAGGTTCGCCGCGCGTTCCAGGCCGGCTGGGGCGGCGTCGTCTGGAAGACCCTCAACCACGAGCCCATCGTCAACGTCTCCAGCCGTTACGCGGCTGCGGACTACGACGGTCGCAAGGTCATGGGCCTCAACAACATCGAGCTCATCACCGACCGCACGCTGGAAGTGAACCTCGCCGAGATCGCCGAGATCAAACGCGAGTTTCCCCGCCATGCCGTTTTCGTCTCGCTGATGGTCGAGCCCAAGCAGGAAACGTGGCACGACATCGTCAAGAAGACGCAGGACACCGGCGCCGATGGGATCGAGCTGAACTTCGGTTGTCCGCACGGCATGAGCGAGCGCGGCATGGGCTCGGCCGTCGGACAGGTGCCCGAGTACACCGAGATGATCACCGCCTGGGCCAAAGAGGCCGCCACGATCCCGGTGATGGTCAAGCTGACACCCAACATCACCGACATCCGCGTCGTCGGCCGGGCGGCGAAGAATGGCGGGGCCGACGCGCTGGCACTCATCAACACGATCAACTCGGTCATGGGCGTCGATCTGGACACGCTCGCGCCCAAGCCGCATGTCGCCGGCCGCGGCTCGCACGGCGGCTACTGCGGTCCGGCCGTCAAGCCGATTGCACTCAACATGGTGGCGGCCCTCGCCAATGACGAACAGGTCGGCATCCCGATCAGCGGCATCGGTGGTATTCAGGCATGGCAGGACGCCGTCGAGTTCATGCTGCTCGGCTCTGGCTGCGTCCAGGTCTGCACCGCCGTGATGCACTATGGCTTCCGCATCGTCGAACACATGATCAGCGGCATGGAAAACTGGATGCGGGAGAAGAACTTCGCCTCGGCGGCAGACTTCGTGGGCAAGTCCGTCGATCGTATCGGCGAATGGAGCGACCTCGATCTCGGCTACAAGGTCGTCGCGGAGATCGAGCAGGACAAGTGCATCAACTGCGGCATCTGCCACATCGCCTGCGAAGACGGATGTCACCAGTCGATCAAGTGCGAGCAGGTGCCTGAGGCAGAGTTCGTGGCTCAGACGGGTCGTGAGGTCGTCAAGAGCGGCGATCAATACGTCCTGCCCGGCGCCGGGGCGGGCTATGTGAACGTCTTCACGATCGACCAGGACACATGCGTCGGCTGCAATATGTGTTCGCTGGTTTGCCCGGTGGACGGCTGCATCACGATGAAGCAAGTGGATAGCGGTCTGCCGTCGATGAATTGGAGTCAATACCAAGAGAAGCTGGCCGCCGGAGAGGTCCAGAAGATCGCCCCGCCGCAGCATGCGTGACAGCACAACGAGCCGCAGGCTTTGGCCCGCGAGGACGTACAGTAACCCGGTGCGTTCGCCCGCAGGGAGGCACCTCGCGGGCTACAGCCTGCGGCTCGTCTGCTCTGGAGCAATCGCTCAAAAAGCGAACGTATGACCGACGACCCTCTGCAACCGCGCATCGCACGCCCCATCGGCGTCCCGATCCTCGCCAGACCCGCCGCCCGACCGACTCGGGCGTATGCGGTCGCGCCGCCACTGCGGCGCTATCCCGAGTCCAACATGACGCGCCGACAGGCCATCGTCGATCTGGCGATCATCTTCTTGAGCCTCATCGCCGCGAGCGTCGCCATTGGCCTCCTGGATCCGGTGATGGCCGAGGCCTTTCCCGAGTTGGGCATCCTGTGGGGCAACACGCTCGTTGGGATCGTCACCATCGCCACGATCGCGGTCATCGTTCGGGCTCGCCGCCAGTCGCCGGCGAGTATCGGCGTGGCCGTCCCCCACCCAGCGCGGGCCATTATCGGCACGTTGGTCGCCGTGCCGGCGTGCTATGTCGTTTTCGTGCCGGCCGTCGGGATCTACTTGTACCTCGCCGGCGTAGATATGACGGAGATGGCGGAGGAGCGTCAGGTGTTCTTCGACATGATGCCGGAGACGTCGGTGCTGTCACTGCTGCTGCTCGCCGTGTTCACGGGCATGCACGAGGAACTGCTCTTTCGCGGCTTCATCCTCACGAGGTTCAACGCGATGTTTCGTTCGAAGATCGCGGCCATCGTCTTCTGCGGCGCACTCTTCGGCCTTGCCCACGCCTATCAAGGTCCAATCGGCATCATCCAGACCACCGCCGTCGGCCTCGTCTTGGGCACGATCGTGACACTCACTCGGTCGATCTGGCCCGCTATCATCGCCCACGGCCTGTTCAACAGCATCGGCCTGGCACTGATCCCCCTCCTCCGCGATCACATGGACGAGTTCGTCGACCAAGTGACGACGACGCAAGCCGCCGGGCTTTGAGAGAGAAAAACGTGTCAGGATTCTTTTTGTTCGTCCTTCCGGGGTCGCCCTTGCGGGCGAAGGGTGGACCCCAGGCCGAGGCGATGCGCCACGCGGCCTCGCCAGGC
>CAYYPB010000461.1:0-2743 GCA_964473405.1 uncultured Planctomycetaceae bacterium | reverse complement strand
CGTCCTTCCCATCCTGACCAGCGGACTGGGCACATACACCACGGCCCGTTGCTTCGGACTCCGCCGCACGGGCGCGATCCTCCCGGGCTACCGCGCCGACATCGCGGTACTCGACAACCTCACCGACTGCAATGTGACGCATGTGTTCCGGCAAGGCGAGCTCGTCGCCGAGAACGGGCAGTGCCTCGTCTCTCGCACGATGCAGGACCATCTCGCTCCCCTGCGGAGCAGTGTCAACACGCACGCGATGTCGGCCGGGGACTTCGCGATCCCCGCCCCCGAGGGCACGACGGCCGACAGCCCGCCGCGGATTCACGTCATCGAGGTGCTGGAGAACCGCATCGACACCGAGCGGAGCATCGAAGACGCCTCTGTCCGCGACGGCCAACTCGTCGCCGACCCTTCGCGAGACCTGGCCAAAATCGTCGTCGTCGATCGCCATCGCGCCAGCGGCGAGATTGCGCGTGCCTTCGTCCGAGGCTTCAAGTTGGAAGGCGGGGCCATCGCCACGAGCATCGCCCATGACGCGCACAACCTCATCGCCGTCGGTGTCACTGACGCCGACATCCACATCGCCCTGCAGGGTTTGGTGGACCTTCGCGGCGGCCTCGTCGTCGTCCGCGATGGCAAGATCATCGGCGAAGTTCCGCTGCCCATCGCGGGGCTCGTCAGCGATCAGCCCGCCGAGACCGTCGCCGAGGCCATCAAGAAGATCACCGAAGCTGCGCACGGCCTCGGCTGTTCGTTCGACCAGCCTTTTATGGCGCTGTCGTTCCTGAGCCTCTCGGTTATCGGAAAGCTCAAGCTGACCAACCACGGCCTCATCGACGTGGACAAGTTCCAAGCGATCCCCCTGATAGCATGAACCGCCCGAGCGGTCGCCTGAGCACGCGGGGCCCTCGTTTGGCCGCGTGCATGGAAACACGCCGCGCAGGGACTACAATGGTCCTGAGAAACGAACGAGCCAGCCCCGCATGATGGCCGGCCTAACCCACGGAGACGGCCCAAATGAGCCCCCCATCGTCCACCGACATCGAACGAGCGGTCAGCGAACGGTACTCCGCCGGCGCGCAGGCCGTCCAGCCCGCACTGTGCTGCGCGTCGACGTCCTACGACAAGCGATATCTCGAAGCCATTCCCCAAGAGATCATCGACAAGGACTACGGCTGTGGTGATCCCACCGCGTACTGCGAGAAGGGCCTGAGGGTTCTCGACCTCGGCAGCGGCGGCGGCAAGGCCTGCTACATCATGTCGCAGATCGTCGGCCCTTCGGGCCGAGTGATCGGCGTCGACATGAACGACGACATGCTCGCCTTGGCCCACAAGCACAAGTCCGCCATCGCCCGCAAGATCGGCCACGACAACGTCGAGTTTCGCAAGGGCCGGATCCAGGATCTCAAGACCGACATCACCGATACCGACGCCTGGTTGAAGAAGAACCCCGTCCGCTGTGCGGCGGACCACGACGCCTTGCAGGCCCACCTGCGAGCCCAAGCGGAAGAACGTCCGCTCGTGGCCGACGGCAGCGTCGACCTGATCGTCTCTAATTGCGTCCTCAACCTCGTGCGAACCGAGGAGCGAGCCCAGCTCTTTTCAGAGATGTATCGTGTCCTGGCGGTTGGCGGTCGTGCGATCATCAGCGACATCGTTTGCGACGAGGATGTCCCCGAAGCACTGCAACAAGACGAAGAACTTTGGAGCGGATGCATCAGCGGCGCGTTCCGCGAAGAGATGTTCATCGAGGCTTTCGAGCAGGCCGGCTTCCACGGCATCGAGATTCTCAAGCTCGACGAAACGCCCTGGCAAACCGTCGAAGGCATCGAGTTCCGCGCGATGACGATCAGTGCCTACAAGGGAAAGGAAGGCCCATGCCGCGAATGCAAACAGGCGGTCATCTACAAGGGGCCGTTCTCCGCCGTCGCGGACGACGACGAGCATCTCTACGAACGCGGGGCACGCGTCGCGGTCTGCGCCAAGACATTCGACCTGCTCCGCCGCGGGCCCTATCGCGAACATTTCGAGTTCATCGAACCGCACGAGTCCGTCGCCCACGGCGATGCCGAGCCGTTCGACTGCGACCGGCAGACGCTCCGCCATCCGCGCGAGACCAAGGGTATAGATTACGACGTCACCACCGAGCCCAAGAGCGATTGCTGCGGCACAGACGACTGCTGCTGAGCCCGCCGACAGCGAGCCGGGCGGTCCTCCGCACCCGTTGTTCTGCGCGCGGCGCAACACACAGAAGCCGGGGCCGGGGACGGCCCGGCTCGCGACCGCTCGCACTCGCCACGCGCATGAAAAACACCAGGGCCGGTCGCAACTTGTCGCCGCGTCCGAACCCTGGCTGCTTCTTACGCTCTTGACCAGATCCGCAATGCCTCCAGAGCGGACGTGTTCACGAGCTCATGCGCTTGTGCGTCTGGATTACCAGGCGCTGTAGCTGCGGCGCGCTGCGTTGGAGCGCGTGCGGCTGGCGGCCTTCGCCCGACCGGTGGTCCGCTTGGCGGTACTCCGCGTCGAGCTCTTGCGCGTGGTGTTCTTGCGGCTGGCGGTCTTGCAAGAGGCGGTCTTGCGGGCGGCCGTCTTCGGCGCCGACTTCGGCATGGACTTCACACCACTGCGGGCGGCGTTGAAGTTCGTGACGTTGTAGTTCTTGGTGATCCACATGTGGCCACCAAAACCGTAGGTCTTTCACTTCTTGCAGCCCGGCCTGAGTTCGGTGCAGACCCGGGTCACTTCGGAC
>CAYYPB010000460.1:0-2769 GCA_964473405.1 uncultured Planctomycetaceae bacterium | reverse complement strand
GTCGTTCCAGCACGTTATGGAGCTCAAAGGCAAGACCCCGGCGGGCAGTCCCGCGCAGGTGATCCTACGGATGCAGTTTGTACCAGCGGCAATGACGGAGAAAGCTCGTCTTAGGATTTGCCGTGCCACCCGTACATACGTGGCGACAGCATGACACATCAGACACACGCGACGATCGGCCCTCTCTACGTTGAGCGACAACGGCGTGCCGAGCAGGTCCTGCGTGAAGTGCCCCGCGGGTAGATCCCCGACGTTATGTTCCCCGGAGAAACAACGGGTCGGGCCGCAACAGGCGGCTCGTCAATTCGGGATGGGCCTGCGTCGCCATGAAGAACGGATGCACATCGCAGGGCAATTCCAGGATCTGCATGATCGGATGGCCAGGCGCCCGACCGCTGAAGGCGAGCCCCGCCTCCTCGATTCGCTCGATGTACCGTGGGTCCACCTCGTAGCGGTGTCGGAACCGCAGACGCACCGATGCGCCATCGCCGAACAACGCCGCCGCCATCGAGCCGGCCGACAACGCCACGTCCTGGCCCCCCAGCCGCATGTTCCCGCCGAGGCCCTCGATCTGCTTCTGCTCGGGCAAGGTATCGATGACCGGCTCGGCACAGTTCGGTTCGAACTCCGTCGAATTGGCACCCGGCAGCCCGCACATCGACCGTGCAAACTCGACGACGGCCAACTGAAACCCCAGGCAAAGCCCGAGATACGGCAGTCCCGTGGTCCGAGCGTGGCGGATGCAGGCGATCTTGCCCTCGAAGCCTCGCGCGCCAAACCCGCCGGGCACGATCAGCCCGTCGATCTTCTCCAGCTTCGCCGACACGTCGGCCTCATCCACGTCCGTGACCTCGATCCACTCGATCTGCACCTTCACGCGACAACTCGTTCCGCAGTGTTCCAGCGCCTTGATAATGGAAGCATAGCTATCGCGGACGGACGTGTACTTCCCCGCGATGCCGATCGTCAGCACAGTCGAGGCGTCGGTTAGCCCGGCTAGATAGGCCTTCCACTCGAGACGCGCCTGCTGTTCGAGGTCGGGTTTCGCCCGATCGGCAAGGCCGAGAATGCCCAGCACCTGGTCGTCCAACCCCGCGTCGCGAATCATCTCGGGAATGACGTAGACCGACTCGCAATCGTGCATGCTAAACACGCGTTCGTACGGAACGCTGGAGTACATCGCGATCTTCTCGCGAGCTTTGCGCGTGACCGACTCGATCGCTCGGCAGGCGATGATGTGCGATTGGATGCCGCTCCGCATGAGTTGCTTGATGCCGAGCTGGGCGGCCTTGGACTTCTGCTCGCCCAAGGCCGGGGGCTGCAGGATGTATGTTAGCGCGACCCAGCACGCACTATCAGGCCCCTCTTCAAAGGCGAGTTGCCGCAAGGCTTCGATGTAGTAAGCGTTCTCCACGTCGCCGACCGTGCCGCCGATCTCGACGAAGACCACGTCCGCGCCGGAGTCGACCGCCAACTGCCGCAGCTTGGACTTCACCTCGCCCGTGACATGGGGGATCATCTGCACGTCGCGGCCCAGGTAGCCGCCCCGCCGCTCCTTCTCGAGGACGGCGGTGAATATCTGGCCGCTCGTCGCGAAGTTGAGCCGCGAGAGGTCCTGGTCGAGGATCCGCTCGTAGGTGCCGAGATCCATGTCACATTCCATTCCGTCGTCGAGGACGAAGACCTCGCCGTGACGGAACGGGTTGAGCGTGCCGGAGTCCAGATTGAGATAGCCCTCCAGCTTGATCGGCGCGACGGTGAGTCCCTTGTCCTTGAGTACCTTCGCCAGCGAACTGGAGAAAATGCCCTTGCCCAGGCCGGACATGACCGTGCCGAACACGCCGACGTACTTGGTCCGGCCGACTTCGTAGCCGCCCGGGATGGGCGTGTAGAACTCCGTGTCGCTGGACTTGTCGGCCAAGGATGAGAGAAGATCGCTCGCAGTCATCGTCGGCTCCGTCCGTCGAGAATGGCGGGAAGCTCGGCCTCGCAGTCCGGCCGGGCGTGTCGAGAGGTCTTTCGCGCGTGGGGCATCGGTCGATTGTACGCGAAAGGCCAGGCAGGGGCTATGAGGAAACGGCGATCGACCGGAAGGCCGTTGATCTCGACCGGGAAGACGAGCCGCGGGCTTCAGCCCGCGCGGACGCTGTTCATCCGCTACCGCTCACGCAATGCCGTCAAGACGCGATCGCGGTCAACCTGGTCCGCCTGACCCCGACGAAGCAACACCACACCGTCTCGCCAAAAGACTACGCCATGGTCGGGCGATTGGATCAGCCGTTCGAGCTCGCCCGCATAGTCGCCCGACCACCGAGTCCAGCGGAAATCCGAAACGTCGAGGCAGAGAACATCCGGCCGCTCGACCCTGCTTGCCCAGCCCACGATGCCGATCTCCCGGCGACGCGACAAGTGCGGAGCGAACGCCGACGTGGCAAGCACCGAGTCCTCGGGGCCGATCATCATCATCGCCGCCGCCTCAAACGCCTCGACGTTCTCACGCGCCGGGAGGGCTCGCACGGGATAGTACGGGGAGTCCACAGTCCCGAAGATCGGGTTCTCCACGAGCCAGGCCGCGAGCAGGCAGACGACCAGGGCGAGGGGGCCCAGCGACCACCGGCAACGCTGTGGCACCGGCGTCCCGCCGGTGGGTTTCGCGGCCGGCGACTGCGAGTCCTGGTGTTTGCTCTCAGCCGCACGAGCCAGCCGGGCCGCCCCGCCGACGACCGACCACCAAGCCAACCGTATCACCCGCGACAGGTAGGTCCGCTC